>JBATWJ010000188.1:0-6589 GCA_049672545.1 Burkholderiaceae bacterium | reverse complement strand
CGCAAGGAATTCGGCGGCCTGGTGGCGGTCAACGACCTGACGTTCACTGTGCACGCTGGCGAGATCATGGGCTTGATCGGCCCCAACGGCGCCGGCAAATCGACCATGTTCAACCTGGTGACCGGTGTGCTGCCGGTGACCGGCGGTGAAATCCGCTTCCGCGCCGACGGCGGCCTGCAGCGCATCGACGCGCTGCCGTCGCGCGAGATCGTCAAGCGCGGCATCGGCCGCACCTTCCAGCACGTGCGCCTGCTGCCGACCATGAGCGTGCTGGAAAACGTCGCCATCGGCGCTCACCTGCGCGGCGCCCACGGCGACGTCGCCGGCGTCTTTGCCGGTATCGCGCGCCTCAACAAGGCCGAAGAGCAGAGCCTGCTGTTCGAAGCCAAGAAGCAGCTCGAACGCGTCGGCCTGGGTGACCTGCTGTACGAAGAAGCCGGCAGCCTGGCGCTGGGCCAGCAGCGCATCCTCGAAATCGCGCGTGCGCTGTGCTGCGACCCGACCTTGCTGCTGCTCGACGAGCCGGCCGCCGGCCTGCGCTACAAGGAAAAGCAGGCGCTGGCCGAATTGCTGAAGAAGCTGAAGGCCGAAGGCATGAGCATACTGCTGGTCGAACACGACATGGACTTCGTGATGAACCTGACCGATCGCCTGGTGGTGATGGAATTCGGCACCAAGATCGCCGAGGGCCTGCCGGCCGAGGTGCAGCAGAACCCGGCGGTACTGGAAGCCTACCTGGGTGGTATCGACTGATCGAAACGGAAAATCCTGATGACTACGCCCATCCTCCAGGTCCGCGACCTGCACGTCGCCTACGGCAAGGTCGAAGCCTTGCATGGCGCCAACCTGACCGTCGGTGCCGGCCAGATCGTGACCGTGATCGGCCCCAACGGCGCCGGCAAGTCGACCATGCTGAACGCGATCGCCGGTGCGCTGCCGAACAGCGGCACCATGCGCGGCCAGGTCGAGCTGCTCGGGCAGGACGTCGACGGCGTGCCGATCGAGGCACGGGTCGCGCGCGGCATGTGCCTGGTGCCGGAAAAGCGCGAACTGTTCGCCAGCATGAGCGTGGAAGACAATCTGCTGCTCGGCAGCTATCGCCGCTACAAGGCGCGCGAGCATGACTATGCCGACCAGATGGAGGTGGCGTACGACTTGTTCCCGCGCCTGCGCGAGCGGCGCCGGCAGGAGGCCGGCACCCTGTCCGGCGGCGAGCGGCAGATGCTGGCGGTCGGCCGGGCGCTGATGGCCAAGCCGCAGCTGCTGATGCTCGACGAACCCAGCCTCGGCCTGGCGCCGTTGATCGTCAAGGAAATCTTCCACATCATCGTGCGCCTGAAACAGACCGGCGTCGCGATCCTGCTGGTCGAGCAGAATGCGCGCGCGGCACTGCAGGTGGCCGACTACGCCTATGTGCTGGAAACCGGCGACATGGCGTTGGAAGGCCCGGCCGCCGAGCTGGCGACCGATCCGAAGGTGATCGACACCTATCTCGGGCTGGCCAAGAAGACCGCCTGATCCGTGTTGCCGCGCCGCAATGACGCGGCGACGTCTCATTCATGCCGGCAGCCTGCCGGCTCTTGCCTTTTCCTTCCGTCGTTTGCGTCGGCTTCAGGTGCCGGCGAGCCCGATTGTTATCGTAGTTCTACGGTATTGGCGCGCCCAGCGTTCGAGTGCAGGATAGCGTGGTCATGCCGGATACGCGTCGATTGCGCGTGGCGGCGCGACCTCAACAAACGAGAGTCGATAACACGGACCCGAGGAGGAAGACATGGAGTTGGCAGAAAACAAGCAATGGCGACGGTACGCGCTCGCCGCGACGGTATTGATGCTGGCCGGTTGCGGCGGCAGCAGCGAGCCGGCCGAAGACATCAACGTCAAGCCGAGCTATCTGGGCACCGTCAAGCAGCTCAGCTATGACGGCGTCAGCGATGACCTGCTGACCGCCGGCCTCGGCAAGACCGGCCTGGCCGGCGTCTCGCCAGTGGCCGCCGACCCGCTGAACCCGACCGCGGCGGAACTGCGCAAGATCGCGATCTACAACAACTACCGGGCGCTGGTCGACGTCGCCGCCGGCGGCGGCTATGGCACGCTGTACGGCCCGAACGTGACCGCGGCAGGCGTCGCCACCGCCGACGAAGGCAAGATTGCCGGCACCGAATACATTGCCTATTCCGACGACGGCAGCGGCACGCAGAACGTGACGATGATGGTGCAGGTACCGTCCAGCTTTGATCCCGCCAACCCGTGCATCGTGACCGCCACTTCGAGCGGCTCGCGCGGCGTCTACGGCGCTATCGGTACCGCCGGCGAATGGGGGCTGAAGCACAAATGCGCGGTCGCCTATACCGACAAGGGTACCGGCAACGGCGTGCACGACCTGCAGAACGATACGGTCAACCTGCAGGACGGCACCCGCGCGACGGCTGCCGCCGCCGGCAAGAATTCCAACTTCACCGCCAACCTGTCGGCTGCCGAACTGGCGGCCTTCAATGCGGCGACGCCGGACCGGTTCGCGGTCAAGCATGCGCATTCGCAGCAGAACCCGGAAAAGGACTGGGGCAAGTGGACGCTGCAGGCGGTCGAATTCGCCTACTACGTGCTGAACCAGCAGTACGGTGAGCTGGCCAACGACAAGGTGGCGCACCGGCGCAAGTTCAAGCCCGGCAACGTGATCACGATCGCGTCCAGCGCCTCCAACGGCGCCGGCGCCGCATTGGCCGCGGCCGAGCAGGACACGCAGGGATTGATCAGCGGATTGGCGGTGGCCGAGCCGTCGGTGCAGATCGCGACGACCGCGGGGCTGACGATCAAGCGCGGCGCCGCTACGCAGCAAGGGACCGGTCTGCGCTTCTACGATTACTTCACGCTCGCCAACCTGCTGCAGCCGTGCGCGGCGCTGGCCACCACGCCCGCGGTGTCGGCGCCGTACAGCGTGCTGGTACCGGCTTTCGCCAGTGCGCGCTGTGAGGCGCTGCGCGCCAATGGCCTGGTGCTCGGCGCCACGGTCCAGGACGTCGCCGCCAACGCCGCCGATCTGCTGACGAAAGCCGGCTGGCAGCCGGAAAGCCGCGACCTGTTCTCGTCGATGTGGTCGCTGGCGATCCCGGCGGTGACCACCACCTACGCCAACGCCTTCGGCCGCTTCAGCGTCAGGGACAACCTGTGCGGCTTCAGCTTCGGTACCACCTCCACCACCACCTTCGCTCCGATCGCCACCAATCCGGCCGTGGTGGCGGGGATCTTCGGCACCGGCAATGGCGTGCCGCCCACCGCCGGCATCAACATCATCAACAACAACAGCCTGGGCGGACCGCTCAATGACCTGCTCTCGTTCAGCGTCAACGGCAAGCAGGACTACAACACGGCCGGCGCGCTGTGCCTGCGCGAGCTGGCAGTCGGTGGCAGCGCCAACGCGGCGCGGGTGCAGAAGGGCATGGGCGAAGTCACCCGCAGCGGCAACCTGCGCGGCAAACCGGCGATCATCGTGCATGGCCGCAGCGATACGCTAATCCCGGTCAACTTCTCGTCGCGACCGTACTTCGGCGTCAACAAGATGGTCGAGGGCAATGGCAGCAAGCTGTCGTACATCGAAGTCACCAACGCGCAGCACTTCGACGCCTTCCTCGGATTGCCCGGCTATGCGGAACGCTACGTCCCGCTGCACCGCTATTTCATCCAGGCAATGGACATGATGTACGCCAATTTGAAGAGCGGTGCCGCGCTGCCGGCCAGCCAGGTAGTGCGCACCACGCCGCGTGGCCTGAACGGCGCGGTAGCGAATCCGATCACGGCCGACAACGTGCCGCCGATCAAGGTCACGCCGTCTAGCGCCGACCAGATCACCTTCGCCAATAATGTCGTGACGATTCCCGACTGACACGCGCCGGCACACCAGGTCTCCGCCGCTGCCCCGTCCGGAAGCGATTCCGGCGGGGTTTTTTTTCATCTGCAGGAGCAGGCCGGGCAGGCCGGATTGCGGGCCACGCGGATGCTGCTCCATTCCATCGCGCGGGCATCCAGCAGCAGCAGCCGGCCGGCCAGCGACGGCCCGATGCCGAGCAGCAGTTTCAGCGCCTCGGCCGCCTGCATCGAGCCGATGATGCCGACCAGCGGCGCGAACACGCCCATGCTGGCGCAGCTGATTTCCTCGAATTGCTGGTCGGGCGGGAACAAGCAGGCGTAGCAGGGACTGTCGTCTGCGCGTGGATCGAACACGCTGATCTGGCCGTCGAAGCGGATCGCGGCGCCGGACACCAGCGGCACCCTTTGCGCGACGCAGGCCCGGTTCAAGGCATGGCGGGTGGCGAAGTTGTCGCTGCAGTCGAGCGCGACGTCGGCGCCGTCCAGCAGCGCCGCCAGCCGCGCGCCGTCGACCCGTTCGGCCACCGCCGTCACCGCGACGTCAGGGTTGATCGCCGCCAGTGCCTGGCGCGCCGATTCGGTCTTGGCCACGCCGACGCGCGCGGTGGCGTGCATGATCTGGCGCTGCAGGTTGGTCAGATCGACCGCATCATCGTCGACCAGAGTCAGGCGGCCAACGCCGGCCGCCGCCAGATACAGCGCGGCCGGCGAGCCGAGACCGCCGGCGCCGACGATCACCGCATGCGCGTCCAGCAGGCGCTGCTGGCCTTCGATGCCGATGTCGTCGAGCAGGATATGGCGCGAATAGCGCAGCAACTGGTTGTCGTTCATCGCTGGTCTGCCGCCGGCGGGTGCCGGCCAAAACAAAAGGCCGCATCGCTGCGGCCTGTCGCCCCAGAGCGGGGGAGTTATTTCTTCTCGCCCTCGGGCGTTTCGTTGATGCCCGGTTCCTTCTTGCTTTCCACCACCTTGGCCTGCGACAGCTGCACCGGCTGGCCCTTCAGCTGGTTCAGCGCTTGCGCCAGCTGAAAGTCGTCCTTGCCGCCGAATTCGAGCGGCTTGCGCTTCTTGGCCAGCGCCAGCAGGCGTTGCTCTTCCTCCAGCTCGTCGACCTTGCCGGCGGCGGTTTCGGCGTCCTTGTCCTTGTCGTTGATCAGGTGCTTGGTGAGGTCGGCCTCGCGCAGGCGCATGCCGTTCAGGCCGTCGCCATCGGCGTATTCGTCGACCATCAGGTCCGGTACGATGCCCTTGGCCTGGATCGAGCGGCCGTTCGGCGTGTAGTAGCGGGCGGTGGTCAACTTGACCGCGGTCTGCCGGTCCGGCGGCAGCGCGACGATCGACTGCACCGAACCCTTGCCGAAGGTCTGGGTGCCCATGATGGTGGCGCGCTTGTAGTCCTGCAGTGCACCGGCGACGATTTCCGACGCCGACGCCGAGCCGCTGTTGACCAGCACCACCATCGGCACTTTCTTGACCGCCTCCGGCAGCTTCGCCAGCGGATCGCCGACCGGCCCGGACGCATAGTATTCGCGCTTGGCGTAGAAGGTGGCCTTGGAATTGGCAAGCTGGCCGTTGGTCGAGACGATCACCGCATCCTTCGGCAGGAAGGCGGCGGCGACGCCGATCGCGCCCGGCAGCACGCCGCCCGGATCGTTGCGCAGGTCGAGCACCAGCCCCTTGATGTTCGGGTCTTCGGTGTACAGCGCGTTGAGCTTCTTGACCATGTCGGCCACGGTCGGCTCCTGGAACTGCGATACGCGCAGCCAGGCGTAGCCCGGCTCGACCATCTTCGCCTTCACGCTCTGGACCCGGATTTCCTGGCGGATGATGGTGATGATGACCGGCTTGTCCTCGTCCTTCCTGGCGATAGTCAGCGTGATCTTGGTGTTCGGCTCGCCGCGCATGCGCTTGACCGCCTGGTCCAGCGTCATGCCCTTGACCGGCGTGGTGTCGAGCCGGGTGATCAGGTCGCCGGCCTTGATGCCGGCGCGGTAGGCGGGCGAATCCTCGATCGGCGAAATCACTTTGACGTAGCCGTCTTCCATGCCGACCTCGATGCCGAGGCCGACGAACTTGCCCTGGGTGCCTTCGCGCAGTTCCTTGAAGGCTTTCTTGTCCAGGTAGGCGGAATGCGGGTCGAGCGACGCCACCATGCCGGAGATTGCTTCGGTCAAGAGCCGCTTGTCCTCGACCGATTCGACGTAGTCGGACTTGATCAGGCCGAAGACGTCCGCCAGTTGCCGCAATTCCTCGATCGGCAGCGGCGAACCGGCGTTCTTTTGCGCCAGCGCGTCGAATTGCATGGAGGCGGCGACGCCAGCCACCAGGCCGAGCCCGATCAGGCCGAAATTCTTGAGTTTGCTACCCATTGCTCACCTAGTAGTGACCCACCCGAGGGGGTCGAAAGCACGGCCCTGATGCCGCATTTCAAAGTATAAACCCGATTCTTCGCTGCCACCGGTGTTTCCAGTGCTGGCGATGACGTCGCCGCCTTTGACCTGGTCGCCCGGGCGTTTCAGCAGCGCCTGGTTGTTGCCGTAGATGGTCAGGTACTGGCTGCCGTGGTCGACGATGATCAGATTGCCGAAGCCGCGCAGCCATTCGGCGAACACCACGCGGCCGTCGGCCACCGCCTTGACTGCGCTGCCTTCGGCGGCGCGGATGAACAATCCCTTGCCGCCGGGGCCGTCGCCGCGGCGGCTGCCGAAGCGCGACGTGATGTCGC
>JBATWJ010000187.1:0-2669 GCA_049672545.1 Burkholderiaceae bacterium | reverse complement strand
GGCCCGGCTGGCGCTGGAAGGCGGCACCGAGGCGCTGTCGCCGGCGCAGGCACGGCTGCTGCTGCAAGATCCGCTGGCGCTGGCGCGGCTGCACTTCGACGTGTGGAGTGCGCCGGAAGTGCATCCGCAGTGGCGCGCGCTGACCGCGCCGGCGGCGGTCCCGGCAGCTATTGCATGATGCGGTAGCACGGCGTGTAGCTGCTGCCCGGCAGCTTCATGCGCTGCTGCTCGACGAAGGCGCGCAGCAGCGCATCCATCGAGCGCATGATCGCGCGCTCGCCATGCAGTTCGAACGGACCGTATTGTTCGATCGCACGGATACCCTGTTCCTTGACATTGCCCGCCACCACGCCGGAAAACGCGCGCCGCAGGTTGGCCGCCAGCCGGTGCGGTTCCTGGTTGCGGTGCAGCTTCAGGTCGCGCATGCCTTCGTGGGTCGGCATGAACGGCTGCTGCAGGTCGGGATCGATCTTCAGCAGCCAGTTGAAATAGTAGGCGTCGCTGTGCTCCTTGCGGAAGGTACGCACGCGCTTGATGCCGGCTTCCATCTCGCGCGCCACCGCCACCGGATCGTCGACGATGATGCGGTAGTGGGCGCGCGCCTCCTGCCCCAGCGTATCGGCGATGAACTGGTCGATCTGCTCGAAATACGGTGCCGCCGATGCCGGCCCGGTGAAGATCAGCGGGAACGGCAATGTCGCATTGTCCGGATGCAGCAGGATGCCGAGGACGTACAGGATTTCCTCGGCGGTGCCGACGCCGCCCGGGAAGACGATGATGCCGTGGCCGAGCCGCACGAAGGCTTCCAGCCGCTTTTCGATGTCCGGCAGGATCACCAGGTCATTGACGATCGGATTCGGCGCTTCGGCGGCGATGATGCCCGGCTCCGAAATCCCGAGGTAGCGACCGCCGGCGATACGCTGCTTGGCGTGGCCGATGGTGGCGCCTTTCATCGGCCCCTTCATCGCACCCGGCCCGCAGCCGGTGCAGATGTCCATCGCGCGTAGGCCGAGCTGATAGCCGACTTCCTTGGTGTAGCGGTACTCGTCGTCCGGGATCGAATGCCCACCCCAGCACACCACCAGGTTCGGACTGATCAGCGGCCGCAGCAGGTTGGCGTTGCGCAGGATGTGAAACACCGAATCGGTGAGGCCGGTCGAGGTCGCCAGGTTGAATTTCGGATTGCCGCTGATTTCGCTGTGCGCGTACAGGACGTCGCGCAGCACCGCGAACAGGTGCTCCTGGATGCCCTTGATCATCTTGCCATCGACGAAGGCGGACGCCGGCGCGTTGCGCAGCTCCAGCTTGATACCGCGCTCGCGTTCGATCACCGCGATCGAGAAATCCGGGTAGCGCTCCAGCAGCTGCTTGCCGTCGTCGATGCGGTTGTCGCAATTGAGCACCGCCAGCGAACAGTTGCGAAACAGCCGGTACAGGCTGCCCTGGCTGGTGTCGTGCAGCTGGCGCACTTCGGCGCGGGACAGTACCTCCATCCGGCCTTCGGGGGAAATCTGGGTGTCAACGACGGCGTAATCCATGCGGGCTCGATTCTGTATTCTGTAAGGCGCCGCAGTGGGCGCGTGGGCGATCGGGTGAAATCCGGCGATCGCGTGAAAGGGAGGCGCGGGCGCGCGCCGGCAATGCTGCCGGCCGACGCGCGGCGGCGTCTGCGTTCTCCCATTTTACCGGCCGCGGCTCTGATACGGCGGCGCGCCGCCTGCCCGGCCCGGCTACCGTCCGTATTGGATATTTCCAGAAGGCAAGGAGTATCGGTATTTTTCATCGTATTTTCGCACGGCATGGACGCCCCATACCGGGAGTATCCTGCAGCTACCAGGTGCGGCGACAGGTACGAGGCCGCACGCGGCATAATGGCGAACATTTGTTACCGGAAATCCCTTGGCCTGCGCCGGTGTGATTTCCGTCCATCGCAAGGACAGTCAATGCAAGACAAGGAATTTACCGAAGCCGACTGGCGCCGCTTTTTGCACAGCATCGGCGAAAACCCCGACCGCACCGGCCTGCACGAAACGCCGCAGCGAGTGGCGCGGGCCTGGCAGCACTGGACCTCCGGCTACGGCCAGGACCCGGCCGAAGTGCTGAAAGTGTTCGAGGATGGCGCCGAGCAATACAACGAACTGATCGTGGTGCGCGGCATCCCGGTCTACAGCCATTGCGAACACCACCTGGCGCCGTTTTTCGGCATGGCGACGATCGGCTACACGCCGAACGGCAAGATTGTCGGCCTGTCGAAGCTGACCCGGCTGGTGGACTGCTTCGCCAAGCGGTTGCAGGTACAGGAGCGGCTGACGATCCAGATCGCCGAGGCGCTGATGACGCACATGCAGCCGCTGTCGGTCGGCGTCGTGATCCGCTGCCGCCACATGTGCATGGAAAGCCGCGGCATCCGCACACCGGGCCAGGAAACCGTCACCTCGGCGCTGCTGGGCGAACTGCAGACCAACCTGGCGCTGCGCACCGAATTCCTGGCGCTGGCGCGGGAGAAGGATTGAACCTCGGACGCACAGTCACGGGCACAGCGGAGTGAAACCAGGGTCAGTGTTTTTTTCGCGGTCTTATCGCGAAATTACACTGACCCTGCTTTCACGATTCAGAGCAATAACATCAAAACGGCGGCGGTAATCACTTCGTGGGCCGTCAAAAAGGGG
>JBATWJ010000186.1:0-11499 GCA_049672545.1 Burkholderiaceae bacterium | reverse complement strand
CGCCAAACGTGCCGATGGGCAGCCCGGCGCTCCGGGTGCGGCCGCCATCGCGCCGAAGCGCGGTGCACGCACGGCAAAAAAATCGGATGACGGGGCCGAAGGCGCCGCCGCATCGGCCGAAAAGGCAGGAGAATAAACATGCTGCAACCAGCACGCAGGAAATATCGCAAAGAGCAAAAAGGCCGCAACACCGGGATTTCCCATTCGCGCGGCACCGCCGTGTCGTTCGGCGAATTCGGCCTGAAGGCAGTCGGCCGCGGCCGTATCACCGCGCGCCAGATCGAGGCCGCGCGTCGCGCGATGACACGACATATCAAGCGCGGCGGCCGCATCTGGATCCGCATCTTCCCGGACAAGCCGATCTCGCAGAAGCCGGCCGAAGTCCGCATGGGTAACGGCAAGGGCAATCCAGAATACTACGTCGCCGAAATCCAGCCCGGCAAGATGCTGTATGAAATGGACGGCGTCGACGAAGCGTTGGCGCGCGAGGCCTTCCGTCTGGCGGCTGCCAAGCTGCCGCTGCAGACGACCTTCGTGGTGCGTCAAATCGGCCAATAAAGGTGACACATGAAAGCAAATGAACTTCGCAGCAAGGATCAGACTGCGCTCGCCAAGGAACTGCAGGACCTGCTGAAGGCCCAGTTCGGCCTGCGCATGCAGCTGGCTACGCAGCAGCTCAGCAATACTTCGCAGCTCAAAAAGGTGCGGCGTGATATCGCACGCGTAAAGACGGTGATGAATCAGAAGGATGCGCAGCAATGAATGATCAAGTGAAGCAGGCGTCCAAGCGTACGCTGACCGGCAAGGTCGTTTCCGACAAGATGGACAAGACGGTCACCGTGCTGATCGAGCGACATGTCAAGCACCCGCTGTACGGCAAGATCATCATGCGTTCGAACAAATACCATGCGCACGACGAATCGAATCAGGCCAAGGCCGGCGACATCGTCGAGATCCAGGAAGGCCGTCCGATTTCCCGGACCAAGGCTTGGACCGTGACGCGCGTGGTGCAGGTGGCGCAGATCATTTAAGTTTTTGTTGTAAATCGCTGAGTTTGCTGTCATAATCGTCGGCTTCGCTGATGTTTGGCGTTGCCGTCCGCCGTCGTGGCGTGCGTGCAGCAGGAAGTTTCAGAAATCGTCCACCTAAGCAGTGCGGCTCCCACGGGGGGCGGCTGACGGGACCAAGACTGGCCGCAAGACCACATTGTGTGGATTGGCGGGTTAAGTTGGGAAAGAAAATATCATGATTCAAACTGAAAGCCGGCTCGAGGTAGCCGACAACACTGGTGCGCGCGAAGTCATGTGCATCAAGGTCCTGGGTGGGTCCAAGCGTCGCTACGCCGGCATTGGCGACATCATCAAGGTCACCGTGAAGGCGGCTGCTCCGCGCGGTCGCGTCAAGAAGGGCGAGATCTACAACGCCGTGGTGGTGCGTACCGCCAAGGGTGTGCGCCGCCAAGATGGCTCGCTGGTCAAATTCGACGGCAATGCCGCCGTGCTGTTGAATGCCAAGCTGGAGCCGATCGGTACCCGCATCTTCGGGCCGGTTACGCGCGAGCTGCGCACCGAGCGTTTCATGAAGATCGTCTCGCTCGCGCCTGAAGTACTGTAAGGGGTCGTCATGAACAAAATTCGCAAAAACGATGAGGTTGTCGTGCTGGTCGGCAAGGACAAGGGCAAGCGCGGTGTGGTGAGGCAGCGCGTGGACGAGGATCACGTCATCGTCGAAGGTGTCAACGTCGCCAAGAAGGCGGTGCGCCCGAATCCAATGGCGGGCACGACTGGCGGCATCGTCGATAAGGCAATGCCGATCCACGTATCGAATGTCGCATTGTTCAACGCCGCAACTGGCAAGGCGGATCGGGTGGGCTTCAAGATCGTGGACGGCAGCAAGGTCCGCGTGTTCAAGTCCACTGGTGAAGTCGTTAAGGTGTAACAATCATGGTCCGTCTCCAGCAATTTTATAAAGAAAAGGTCGTCGCCGATCTGGTGGCCAAGTTCGGCTACAAGTCCGTGATGGAAGTCCCGCGCATCCAGAAGATCACCCTGAACATGGGTCTTTCGGAAGCGGTCGCGGACAAGAAGATCATCGAGCACGCGATGGGCGACCTGACCAAGATCGCCGGCCAGAAGCCGGTGGTGACCAAGGCGCGCAAGGCGATCGCCGGCTTCAAGATCCGCGAAGGCTATCCGATCGGCTGCATGGTGACTCTGCGCGGCGCCCGCATGTACGAATTCCTTGATCGCTTCATCACCGTGGCGCTGCCGCGCGTGCGCGATTTCCGCGGCGTGTCCGGCCGCGCCTTCGACGGTCGCGGCAACTACAACATCGGGGTAAAGGAGCAGATCATTTTCCCCGAGATCGAGTACGACAAGATCGATTTGCTGCGTGGCCTGAATGTCAGCATCACGACGACAGCAAAGACCGACGAGGAAGCGAAGGCGCTTCTCGCCGCATTTAAATTCCCGTTCAGAAACTGAGGTCGCCATGGCAAAACTGGCACTGATTAACCGTGAACAAAAGCGTGCGGACCTGGTGAAGAAGTACGCCGGCAAGCGCGCCGAGTTGAAGGCAATCATCAACGATCAATCGAAATCGGAAGAAGAGCGTTACGACGCGCGCTTGAAGTTGCAGCAGTTGCCGCGCAATTCCGCTCCGACCCGCCAGCGCAACCGTTGCGCGATCACCGGTCGTCCGCGCGGCACCTACCGCATGTTCGGTCTGGGCCGTACCAAGCTCCGCGAAACCGCCATGCGTGGCGAAATCCCGGGCATGACTAAAGCCAGCTGGTAATAGGAGAATATGCAATGAGTATGAGCGATCCTATCGCCGATATGCTGACCCGGATCCGCAACGCCCAGGGCGTGCACAAGACCGCCGTCGCGATGCCGTCGTCGAAACTGAAGGTGGCGATTGCCGGTGTCCTGAAGGACGAAGGTTATATTGAGGATTTCGCCGTGTCGCAGGCGGAAGGCAAAGCCGAGTTGAAGATCGGCCTGAAGTATTACGCTGGCCGTCCGGTGATTGAGCGCCTGGAGCGTGTATCCCGTCCGGGGCTGCGCGTCTACAAGGGCAAGAGTGAGATTCCGAACGTCATGAACGGCCTGGGTGTGGCGATCGTCTCGACGCCGCGCGGTGTCATGACTGATCGCAAAGCGCGCGCGACCGGTGTCGGTGGCGAAGTCATTTGCTACGTGGCCTAAGGAGCGCAAGATGTCCCGTGTAGGAAAAATGCCGATTGCACTGCCGAGCGGCGCCGAAGTCGCCATCACGGCGGAGCAGATCACCGTCAAGGGCCCGCTGGGGTCATTGACCCAGGCGCTGAGCGGCCTGGTCAAGGTGGAAAACAGCAGCGGTTCGCTGAAGTTCGAGCCGGCCAACGACAGCCGTGAAGCGAATGCGATGTCGGGCACCCTGCGTGCGCTGGTCAACAACATGGTCAATGGCGTCACCAAGGGTTTCGAGAAGAAGTTGAACCTGGTGGGCGTCGGTTTCCGCGCCCAGGCCCAGGGCGACAAGCTGAACCTGTCGCTCGGCTTCTCGCATCCTGTCGTGCACCAAATGCCGGCCGGTGTCAAATGCGAAACGCCGACACAGACCGAAATCGTGATCAAGGGGATCGACCGCCAGCGAGTCGGCCAAGTGGCCGCCGAAGTCCGCGCCTATCGCGAACCCGAGCCATACAAGGGCAAGGGTGTTCGCTACGCGGATGAAGTGGTGATCCTCAAAGAAACCAAAAAGAAGTAATAGGGGTTGATGATGGACAAGAAAGAATCGCGTCTGCGCCGGTCGCGTCAAACTCGCGCCAAGATTGCAGAGCTCAAGGTAAATCGTTTGTCCGTGCATCGTACGAACCTGCACATCTACGCCAGCGTCATCGGTCCGGATGCGCGCGTGCTGGTATCGGCCTCGACCGCGGAAGCGGAAGTGCGCAAGGAACTCGCCGACGCTTCGGGCAAGGGAGGCAATGTGGCCGCCGCCAGTCTGGTTGGCAAGCGTGTCGCAGAGAAGGCACTGCAGGCAGGGGTTGCCGAAGTTGCGTTCGACCGCTCCGGTTTCCGTTATCACGGTCGGGTCAAGGCGCTGGCGGAAGCCGCGCGTGAAGCCGGCCTGAAGTTCTAAGGAAGAGTCGTCATGGCAAAAATGCAATCGAAGATGCAAAGCGACAAGCCGGATGACGGCATGCGCGAAAAGATGATCGCGGTCAATCGCGTCACCAAGGTGGTGAAGGGCGGCCGCATCATGGGTTTCGCCGCGCTGGCGGTGGTCGGTGACGGCGATGGCCGGATCGGTATGGGCAAGGGCAAGTCGAAGGAAGTGCCGGTCGCCGTGCAGAAGGCGATGGAAGAGGCGCGCCGCAAGATGATCAAGGTGCCGCTGAAGAACGGTACCCTGCAGCATGCCGTGACCGGCAAGCATGGCGCTTCCTCGGTGCTGATGGCGCCGGCGAAGGAAGGTACCGGCGTGATCGCTGGCGGCCCGATGCGCGCGATTTTCGAAGTGATGGGTGTGACCAACGTGGTGGCGAAGTCGAATGGCTCGACCAACCCGTACAACATGGTGCGTGCGACGCTGAACGGCCTGGCCAGCATGAACACGCCGTCGGAAATTGCCGCCAAGCGTGGCAAGAGCGTCGAAGAAATTTTGGGCTAAGGTGATCCTCATGGCGAATACAGTCAAGGTTAAGTTGGTCAAGGGGCTGATCGGCACGCGCCAAACGCACCGCGCAACCGTGCGCGGTCTGGGCTTGCGCCGCGTCAACTCGATCGCCGAGTTGGAAGACACGCCGGCGGTACGCGGCATGATCAACAAGGTGTCGTATCTGGTAAAAGTGGTGTCGTGAGCCTGGCCTCGCGAACGGAGCAAATCATGGAATTGAATAGCATTCAGCCGGCTGACGGCGCCAAGCACGCCAAGCGCCGCGTCGGACGCGGTATCGGTTCGGGCCTCGGCAAGACCGCGGGCCGCGGCCACAAGGGTCAGAAATCCCGCTCCGGCGGCTTTCACAAGGTCGGTTTCGAAGGCGGTCAAATGCCGCTGCAGCGCCGTCTGCCAAAGCGTGGCTTCAAATCGTTGGCGGCGCCGTACAAAGCCGAAATCCGCCTGTCGGATCTGGAAAGGCTGCCGGTCGACGAAGTCGACATGTTGGCCCTGAAGCAGGCCGGTCTGGTGCCGGAACTGGCGCGCGTAGTGCGCATCGTATTGTCGGGCGCGTTGACGAAGAAGGTGACGGTCAAGGGGTTGATCGCGACCAAGGGTGCGAAGGCGGCGATCGACGCCGCGGGCGGCTCGGTCGCGTAAAGCTTGGCCTAATCCGGAGCGATAATTGGCGACGAATTCAAAACTTGCTAAAAGCGCGGCAAGCGGCTTCCCGTGGAACCGCTTGTGGTTCCTGTTGGGCGCGCTGGTCGTGTTTCGCCTGGGTTCGCACATTCCGGTTCCCGGCATCGACCCGACCCAGCTGGCGCAGTTGTTCAAGCAGAACCAGGGCGGCATCCTGGGCATGTTCAACATGTTTTCCGGCGGCGCGCTGTCGCGCTTCGCGGTGTTCGCGCTCGGCATCATGCCGTACATTTCGGCGTCGATCATCATGCAGCTGATGTCGGTGGTATCGCCGCAGCTGGAAGCGCTGAAGAAGGAAGGCGAGGCGGGACGCCGCAAGATCACCCAGTACACGCGCTACGGCACGCTGGTGCTGGCGCTGTTCCAGGCGCTCGGCATCGCGGTGGCGCTGGAATCGCAGCCGGGGCTGGTGATCGATCCGGGCTTGGCGTTCCGCTTCACCACCATGGTGACGCTGGTGACCGGCACCATGTTCCTGATGTGGCTGGGCGAGCAAATCACAGAGCGGGGCCTGGGCAACGGCATTTCGATCATCATCTTCGCCGGTATCGTGGCCGGACTGCCTGGCGCGCTGGGCGGCCTGTTCGAACTGGTGCGCACCGGCTCGATGAGCGCGCTGGCGGCACTGCTGATCTGCGTGATCGCGGCGGCAGTGACCTACGCGGTGGTGTTCATCGAAAGCGGCCAGCGCAAGATTCTGGTCAACTATGCCAAGCGCCAGGTCGGCAACAAGATCTACGGTGGCCAGAGCAGCCATCTGCCACTGAAGCTGAACATGTCGGGTGTGATTCCGCCGATCTTCGCATCGTCGATCATCCTGTTTCCGGCGACCATCACCAGCTGGTTTACTTCGGGCGACATCACCAATCCGATGATGCGTTTCCTGAAGGACCTGGCGGCGTCGCTGGCCCCGGGTGAGCCGATTCATGCGTTGCTGTACGCCATCGCCATCGTGTTTTTCTGCTTCTTCTACACGGCGCTGGTGTTCAACAGCAAGGAAACCGCGGACAACCTGAAGAAGAGCGGTGCTTTCGTGCCAGGCATCCGACCGGGTGACCAGACCGCGCGCTACATCGACAAGATCCTGATGCGCTTGACGCTGGTTGGCGCGGTGTACATCACACTGGTCTGCCTGTTGCCGGAGTTTCTGATCGCTCGCTGGAAGGTGCCGTTCTATTTCGGCGGCACGTCGTTGTTGATCATCGTCGTGGTGACGATGGACTTCATGGCCCAGGTCCAGAATTATGTAATGTCGCAGCAATACGAATCGCTGTTGCGCAAGGCAAATTTCAAGGGCGGTATTCCTTCGCGCTGATCGCCCAGGGGATCGATAAACCGAATGGCAAAAGACGACGTTATCCAGATGCAGGGTGAGGTGCTTGAAAACCTCCCCAACGCCACCTTTCGAGTGAAACTGGAAAACGGGCATATCGTGCTGGGACATATTTCCGGGAAGATGCGGATGAATTACATCCGCATCCTGCCCGGCGACAAGGTGACGGTGGAGCTGACTCCCTACGATCTGAGCCGGGCTCGGATCGTCTTCCGCACCAAGTAGCAGTTTGGAATGGCAGGCACCGAACCCGTTTCGGCGCCGGATCGCAACAGTTCAAGTAATCGAAAGAGAAGAGGGCAAAAATGAAGGTGCTCGCATCAGTCAAGCGGATCTGCCGCAACTGCAAGATCATCAAGCGCAAGGGTGTGGTTCGTGTCATTTGCACCGAGCCGCGCCATAAGCAGCGCCAGGGTTAATTAACGTTATTGATCGAGGAATAACGAATGGCACGTATCGCAGGGGTCAATATCCCCAACCATCAGCATACCGTTATCGGCCTGACGGCGATCTACGGTATCGGTCGTCCGCGCGCGCAGGAAATCTGCGCCAAAACCGGCGTGCCGACCACCAAGAAGGTCAAGGACCTGGACGACACCGAGCTGGAAAAGCTGCGTGACGAGATCGGCCATTTCGTGGTCGAAGGCGATCTGCGCCGCGAAGTCTCGATGAGCATCAAGCGCCTGATGGATCTCGGCTGCTACCGCGGCCTGCGTCATCGCAAGGGCCTGCCGGTGCGCGGCCAGCGCACCCGCACCAATGCCCGCACCCGCAAGGGGCCGCGCAAGGCGGCGCAATCGCTGAAGAAATAATCGACGCTGGCAGGATGTTCAGCAGTTGGATTGAACGTCGGATTCAAGGAAATCACCATGGCAAAAGCCCCGAACAACGCCGCAGCGGCACGCGTGCGTAAGAAAGTCAAAAAGAACGTTGCCGAAGGTATCGCGCACATCCACGCGTCCTTCAACAACACCATCATCACCATTACCGACCGCCAGGGCAACGCGCTGTCGTGGGCGACGTCCGGCGGCGCCGGATTCAAGGGTTCGCGCAAGTCGACGCCGTTCGCGGCCCAGGTGGCAGCGGAAGCGGCTGGCAAGGTGGCGGTCGAGTACGGCGTCAAGAACCTGGAAGTGCGGATCAAGGGTCCGGGTCCGGGCCGTGAATCGGCCGTGCGCGCGCTGAACGCGCTGGGCATCAAGATCACCCAGATCCAGGACGTGACGCCGGTCCCGCACAACGGCTGCCGTCCGCCGAAGCGTCGCCGCATCTGACGCGCGCTGTCGCGCTGCGCGTACGCCGACCTGTTTGTTTTTGCAGTAAACCGCCCGCCGGCAGCCCTGGCGGGTTTTGTTCTTAAGCCCACCGTCTGGCAGCAGGCAGGCCAGACTAGCGTCTGATGGACCGCTTCCGGTTCGATCGGGACGTCAAAACTAAGTGTTGGGGATAGAGTAAATCGCCGCTCCCGGGTGGCTCATCGACTCCATCCCGCAATACATAAAGAAAGGAAACAACGTGGCACGTTATATCGGCCCCAAGGCCAAGCTTTCTCGCCGTGAAGGCACCGACCTATTCCTGAAGAGCGCGCGCCGCTCGCTGGATTCGAAATGCAAGCTCGATTCCAAGCCGGGCCAGCATGGCCGCACTTCCGGCATGCGCACCTCCGACTATGGCAACCAGCTGCGCGAAAAGCAGAAGGTCAAGCGCATGTACGGCATCCTGGAACGCCAGTTCCGCCGCTACTTCGCCGAAGCCGAGCGTCGCAAGGGCAATACCGGCGAAACGCTGCTGAAGCTGCTGGAAGCGCGCCTGGATAACGTCGCCTACCGGATGGGCTTCGGTTCGACCCGCGCCGAAGCGCGCCAACTGGTATCGCACAAGGCATTCACGGTCAACGGCAACGTGGTCAACATCGCGTCCTATCAGGTCAAGCCGGGCGACGTCGTCGCGGTGCGCGAAAAGGCCAAGAAGCAGACGCGCATTGTCGAGGCGCTGTCGCTGGCGGAACAGATCGGCATGCCGAGCTGGGTTGCGGTCGATTCGAAGAAGATGGAAGGCACCTTCAAGATGTTGCCGGACCGCGGCGAGATCGCCAACGACGTCAACGAATCGCTGATCGTCGAACTGTATTCGCGTTAATGTCGTTTCTCCGCCGCGCTTGAGTTCCAATTGGGGCAGAGTAATTCGGCGCACGGCGGCGCCTCATGAACTCTGTCCCCGCTAAAGTTTGTTGAAGACAGAGTACGCTTCGCTCAACTCTGTCCCGCAAGCAAAGTCATTTCCATCAGCCTTATCGGTGTAACGAGCCGAGGGTATTGAAAAGGATCATCATGCAAAACAGCCTATTGAAGCCCCGCATCATCGAAGTCGAGGCCTACACGCCCGGTCACGCCAAGGTCGTGATGGAGCCGTTCGAACGCGGCTACGGCCACACGCTGGGCAATGCGCTGCGGCGCGTGCTGCTGTCGTCGATGGTCGGCTATGCGCCGACCGAAGTGACGATCGCCGGCGTCGTGCACGAATACTCGTCGCTGGACGGCGTGCAGGAAGACGTGGTCGACCTGCTGCTGAACCTGAAGGGCGTGGTGTTCAAGCTGCATAACCGCGACGAAGTGACGCTGACCCTGAAGAAGGAAGGCGACGGCGCCGTGCTGGCTTCCGATATCGACCTGCCGCACGACGTCGAGCTGGTGAACCCGGATCACGTGATCGCCCACCTGACCGGCGGCGGCAAGCTGGACATGCAGATCAAGGTGGAAAAGGGCCGCGGCTACGTGCCGGGCAACGTGCGCCGGCTGTCGGAAGACGTCAACAAGACCATCGGCCGCATCATCCTCGACGCCTCGTTCTCGCCGGTGCGGCGTGTGTCCTACGCGGTCGAATCGGCGCGCGTCGAGCAGCGTACCGACCTCGACAAGCTGATCATCAACATCGAAACCAACGGCGTCATTTCGCCGGAGGAAGCGATCCGCCAGTCGGCGCGCGTGCTGGTCGACCAGCTGAACGTGTTCGCCGCGCTGGAAGGCACCGAAGCCGCCGCCGAAGCGCCGTCGCGCGCGCCGCAGATCGATCCGATCCTGCTGCGTCCGGTCGACGACCTGGAGCTGACCGTGCGTTCGGCCAACTGCCTGAAGGCCGAGAACATCTACTACATCGGCGACCTGATCCAGCGCAGCGAGAACGAACTGCTGAAGACGCCGAACCTGGGTCGCAAGTCGTTGAACGAAATCAAGGAAGTGCTGGCTTCGCGCGGCTTGACGCTGGGCATGAAGCTGGAGAACTGGCCGCCGGCAGGTCTCGAGAAGTAATCCGGACGGCCGCCGGCGCACGCCGGCGCCGTCATCGTCGTCAACCTGAAATCTACCGGCCCGCGCTGCGCTGTGCAGCGATAGAAGAGCTGGATCCAAACTGAAAAACTGAAAGGAAGCATCATGCGTCACCGCCACGGACTTCGTAAGCTGAACCGCACCTCTTCGCATCGCCTGGCGATGCTGCGCAACATGACAGTCTCGCTGTTGCGCCACGAAGCGATCAAAACCACTTTGCCGAAGGCCAAGGAACTGCGCCGCGTGGTCGAGCCGATCCTGACGCTTGGCAAGACCGACACCCTGGCCAACAAGCGCCTGGCCTTCAATCGCCTGCGCGATCGTGAAATGGTGGTCAAGCTGTTCGCCGAACTCGGCCCGCGCTACGCCACTCGCAATGGCGGCTACCTGCGCATCCTGAAGATGGGCTTCCGCCAGGGTGACAATGCGCCGATGGCTTTCGTCGAACTGGTCGATCGCCCGGAACCGAGCGATGCCGAAGACGTCGAAACCGCGGAATAAACGCCTTCGCTGCGACCGCACCATAAAGCCAGGCAGTGCCTGGCTTTTTGTTTGGCGCCGCCCGCAGGCTGCGGCGGCATTGGCCGAGGGCCCGCATGGCACTGGGCGCTTTCATATACTCCAAGGTATGCCGGCCTATCCCGGGCGAAAATCCTGCGGATTTCATGCATACTCCCACCTCCTCCATGTCTGCCCGGCTTCGCGCCGGCTGCGCTAGGCGGTTCCGATGTCCACTGCCGCAATCCTCGCCGTCACCGATCTGCGCAAGTCCTATGGCGCCCGTGACGCGCGCAGCGTGGTGGTGGATGGCCTGTCGTTCGCGCTGCGGCGCGGCGAATGCTATGGGCTCCTGGGGCCGAACGGCGCCGGCAAGACCACCACGCTGCGGCTGTGCCTGGGCTTGACGGCGCCGGACAGCGGCAGTATTACCCTGGCCGGGCTGCCGATTCCGGCGCAGGCGCGCGCGGCGCGCGCCCGGGTCGGCGTGGTGCCGCAGGGCGACAACCTCGATCCGGATTTCACGGTGGCGGAAAACCTGCTGGTGTTCGGCCGCTACTTCGGGCTGGCCGACGCGCTGATCCGCGAGCGCATCCCGCATCTGCTGGAATTCTCCAGCCTCACCGCCAAGCGCGACGCCCGCATCGGCGAACTGTCGGGCGGCATGAGGCGGCGGCTGACGCTGGCGCGCGCGCTGGTCAACGATCCCGACCTGATCTTCATGGACGAACCGACCACCGGTCTCGATCCACAGGCGCGGCACATGATCTGGGAGCGCTTGAAGACGCTGCTGGCGACCGGCAAGACGATCTTTTTGACCACCCACTTCATGGACGAGGCGGAGCGCCTGTGCGACCGGCTGGCGGTGCTGGACCACGGCCGCCTGATCGCCGAAGGCGCGCCGCGCGCGCTGATCGAGCAACATATCGAGGCCGAGGTGGTCGAAGTCTATGGCGACGGCGCCGCCGCCTGGGCCGCCGGCGGCCGCGCGCGAGC
>JBATWJ010000185.1:0-6033 GCA_049672545.1 Burkholderiaceae bacterium | reverse complement strand
CGCCCGGCTTCATCAGCGCCAGTTCGGCGGCGCCGATCGCATGGTGCGACTCGGCGCTGTACGGCAGCACCAGCAGCACGTGGTCGGCGCGCCGCAGCAGCTCTTCCTTGCCGACGTACTGGGCGTGGTTGGCGCGCGCCTCCAGCTCCGGCGCCAGCCGCGACCGATTGTGATACAGCACCTGCATGTCGAAGCCGGTCGAACGGCGCGCGATCGCCTGCCCGATACGGCCCATGCCGATGATGCCGAGCGTCGAACCGTGCACATCGGCGCCGAGGAAGGCATCGTAGCGCCACTGCTTCCAGTGACCGGCGCGCAGCCAGTGCTCGGCTTCGGTGATGCGGCGCGCGGTCGCCATCAGCAGCGCCCAGCCGAAATCGGCGGTGGTCTGGTTCAGCACGTCCGGCGTGTTGGTGACCAGCACGCCGGCGCGGCTGGCGGCGGCGAGGTCGATATTGTTGTAGCCGACCGCGATGTTGCAGACCGCCTTCAGCCGCGGGCCGGCCGCCAGCAGTTCGGCCGTCACGCGCTCGCTGGCGGTGGTCAGCACACCATCCTTGTCGGCCAGTTTCTGCCGCAATTCGTCGGCGGAAAAGACGCGATCCTCCTGGTTGGCCTCGACTTCGAACTGCGCCTCCAGACGCGCCAGCAGGTCCGGAAAGATCGCCCGTGCCACCAGGATGCGCGCTGTCATCGGTTTGCCTCTTTCAGAAGAAGATCCAGGTCATGATGATAAACAACGGCATCAGAATCGCGCCGGACCATGCCATGTAGCCAAAGAAGGATGGCATGCGGATGCCGCGATCCTCGGCGATCGCCTTCACCATCAGGTTCGGCGCGTTGCCGATGTAGCTGTTGGCGCCCATGAACACGGCGCCGGCCGAAATCGCCGCCAGGGTCGGTGCCAGCGTCGTCATCAGCGTCGCGGCGTCGCCGCCGGCGGTGTTGAAGAACACCAGGTAGGTCGGCGCATTGTCCAGGAATGACGACAGCAGGCCGGTGGCCCAGAAATACATCGCGTTGATCGGCTGGCCGCTTTCGTCGGTCACCGCGCGCACCACCGGCGCGAAGGCGCCGTCGGTACCGGCGCGCAGCATCGCGATCACCGGGATGATGGTGATGAAGATGCCGGCGAACAGCTTGGCCACTTCCTGGATCGGCCCCCAGGAAAAGTCGTTGCCCTGGTGGGCGGCGGCCGGGGTGATCTTCAGCGACAGCAGGATCACGCCGATCAGCGCGACGTCGCGCACCAGGTTCTGCAGCTCGACCGGCGTGCCGAACAGGTCGAAGCTGATACCCGGTTTCCACAGTCCGCTCATCAGCACCAGGCCGACGACGGCCGCGAGCAGCAGGAAATTGGCCTTGCCCTCGAAGCGCAGCGGCGCATCCGGAGTCGGATCGAGCGCAGCCGGGCGCTGCTCCTCGCGGTTGTTGTAGTAGTGGCGATCCAGCAGGTAGAAGATCGCCAGTAGCGCGCCGCACAGGAACAGCGTTTCCGGCAAGATGTGCTGCACGGTCCAGAAGAAGTCGACCCCCTTCAGGAAGCCCAGGAACAGCGGCGGATCGCCCAGGGGCGTGAGCGAGCCGCCGGCGTTGGCGACCAGGAAGATGAAGAACACCACGATGTGCGCCGCATGCTTGCGGTTGTCGTTGGCGCGGATCAGCGGCCGGATCATCAGCATCGCGGCGCCGGTGGTGCCCATGAAGCTGGCCAGCACGGTGCCGATCGCCAACAGGCCGGTGTTCAGGCCCGGCGTGCCGCGCAGGTTGCCCTGCACGCAGATGCCGCCGGCGACCACGAACAGCGCCGCCACCAGCACGATGAACGGAAAATACTCGGCGACGAACGCATGCACCGCGCCAGCCGCCGCGGTGCCGACGCCGAACAGCAGCGCGCACGGCAGCAGGAAGGCGACAACCCAGAACAGCGACACCTTGCCGAAATGATGGTGCCAGAAGTTTGGCGTCAACAGCGGACACAGAGCGATCGACAGCAGCAGCCCGGCGAACGGAACGCCCCACCATCCGGTCAGTAGCCGGCCGTCCAGTTCCGCTGCCATGCCGAGCGCCGGCGTCGCCGCCAGCAGGCCGGCCAGGATTTTTGCCCGCACGATCCCCTCCCCTTGCTGTTTTGATTGGCGCGTATTTTAGCGCCATTCCCACGCGGCAAGAGGTGGCGAGCCGCCGCCGCTCAGCGCGGCTTGATCGCGAACACCTGGCGCAGATAGTTGATGTAGGCCGGGTCGTCGCACATGTCCTTGGCCGGATTGTCGGACAGCTTGGCCACCGGCTGGCCGTTGCAGCGGACCATCTTGATGACGATCTGCAACGGCTCCAGGCCGAGATCGTTGGTCAGATTGGTGCCGACCCCGAACGCCATCTGCGCGCGCCCGCGGAAGCGCCGGTACAGCGCGATCACCCGCTCGAAATCGAGGCTGTCGGAAAAGATCAGTGTCTTGGAAGCGGGGTCGATGCGGTGCCGGCGGTAGTGTGCGATCAGCCGCTCGCCCCATTCGAACGGATCGCCGGAATCGTGGCGGGCGCCGTCGAACAGCTTGCAGAAGTAGAGGTCGAAGTCGCGCAGGAAGGCGTCCAGCCCGTAGATGTCGGACAGCGCGATACCGAGGTCGCCGCGGTATTCGCGCGCCCAGACGTCGAAGCCGAAGATCTGCGAATCGCGCAGGCGCGGCCCCAGCGCCTGGCAGGCCTGCAGGTATTCGTGCGCCATCGTGCCCAGCGGCGTCAAGCCGTGGCGCCACGCCGACAGCACGTTCGAGGTACCGGCCAGGTTGGCGCCGAGCCGATCCTTCAGCGTCGCGATCACCTCCTCGTGCCAGATGCGCGAAAAGCGGCGCCGGGTGCCGTAGTCGGCGATCAGGCAGCCGGCCAGTTCCGGGTGGCCGGCGATCATCTCGATCTTGGCGCGCAGCCGGCGCCGGCCCTCGTCCAGGTCCGGGCGCGGGCGGCGGGCGCGGAAATAGATTTCATTGACGATCGCCAGAAGCGGCACCTCGAACAGGATCGTGTGCAGCCACGGCCCCTGCACGCGAATGTCGATTTCGCCATTGCCGGCGGCGGCCGGCTCGACCGTCACGTACTTCTGGTACAGATGGAACAGGCTCAGAAAATCGACGAAATCGCTCTTGATGAAGCGCAGGCCGCGCAGGTAGTCGAGCTCCTCGGCACTGAAGCGCAGCCGGCACAGCGCGGCGATCTCGGCGCGGATGTCGTCCACGTGCGGCGTCAGGTCGATGCCGGGGGTGCGGCACTTGAAGCGGTATTCGACCTGCGCCGCCGGAAAATGATGCAGCACCACCTGCATCATCGTGAACTTGTAGAGGTCGGTATCGAGCAGCGAAGTGATGATCATGCGGGCAGAGGCATAAAATGTGCGTAGTCTTGATCTGGATTATGGCGCGCCGCCAGTGTTCCCGGCATTGATGTTTCCCGGGGTGCGGCGGCCGCGTCGCGGTTTGGCGGCCAACGCCGAATGCCTTAAAATACAAGGCTTTGCGGGACCCTGCAGGCGACGAGCGCGCCGTGCGCGAGCATCGGCCGCGCGCCCGGCTGCCGGCCCGGCTCCGTTTCTTGGATAGGATTTTTATGACCCACGTAGTGACCGAATCGTGCATCCGCTGCCGTTATACCGACTGCGTCGATGTGTGCCCGGTGGACTGCTTCCGCGAAGGCCCGAATTTTCTGACCATCGACCCCGACGAATGTATCGATTGCGCGGTGTGCGTGGCCGAATGCCCGGTCAACGCCATTTTCGCCGAGGAAGACGTGCCGACCGACCAGCAGCATTTCATCAAGCTGAATGCCGAACTGTCGCGCAACTGGCCGGCCATCACCAAGACCCACGAGCCGCTGCCGGACGCCGAAGACTGGAAGGACGTGCAGGACAAGCTGCAGTACCTGGAGCGCTGATCCGCGGCCGCCACGCCGCCCCGCTCCCTCCACTTCCGCGATTTGCCACCCCGATGAAACAGGAACCAGAAAGCCGTATGAAACCCGCCGCCGGCCCCGAAGCCGCCTCCCTCGCTCCGCAGTCCGCCGCGGGCTCCGGCCAGCCGATCGAAACCGATGCGCTGATCGTCGGCGCCGGCCCGGTCGGGCTGTTCCAGGTGTTCGAACTGGGCCTCCTGGAAATCAAGGCGCACGTGATCGACTCGCTGCCGGTGGTCGGCGGCCAGTGCGTCGAGCTGTATCCGGACAAGCCGATCTACGACATCCCGGCGGTGCCGGTGTGCACCGGCCAGGAACTGACCGACAACCTGCTGAAGCAGATCGCGCCGTTCGAGCCGACCTTCCACCTCGGCCAGGAGGTGTCGCTGGTGCGCCGCCGCGACGACGGCCGCTTCGACGTCGAAACCTCGGCCGGCCTGCGCTTTCTGGCCAAGACCGTGTTCATCGCCGGCGGCGTCGGCTCGTTCCAGGCGCGGCCGCTGAAGGTCGAAGGCATCGAGCGCTTCGAGAATTCGCAACTGTTCTACCGCGTCAAGGAGCCGGCGCTGTTTCATGGCAAACACCTGGTGATCTGCGGCGGCGGCGATTCGGCGCTGGACTGGGCGCTGGACTTGGCCGGCAAGGCGGAATCGCTGGTGCTGGTGCACCGGCGCGAGGAATTCCGCGCGGCGCCGGCCTCGGTGGCGAAGATGAAGGCGCTGTGCGACAACTATGAAATGCAGCTGTTGATCGGCCAGGTGACCGGCTTCGAGGCCGACGCCGAGCGGCTGGCGGAAATCAAGGTCACCGGCGCCGACGGCGTCACGCGCCGGCTGCCGCTGGACCACCTGCTGGTGTTCTTCGGCCTGTCGCCGAAACTGGGTCCGATCGCCGAATGGGGACTGGACATCGAGCGGCGCCAGCTCAAGGTCGATACCGAAAAATTCGAAACCAGCATCCCCGGCATCTTCGCGGTCGGCGATATCAATACCTATCCGGGCAAGAAGAAGCTGATCCTGTCCGGTTTCCACGAGGCGGCGCTGGCGGCCTTCGGCGCGGCGCCGTACGTGTTCCCGGACAAGAAGATTCACATGCAGTACACCACCACCTCGCCCAAGCTGCACAAAATCCTGGGTGTAGAAAGCCCGGTGTTCGATTAATGCCGTAAAAATACTCAGCGGTGTATTTTCAAAGCTGCGCGTGAAACCTGCGGGATAAGGCCATTTTTTGGCATACTCCCGTGTTTTTGACATACTCGAAAGACGGCCGACATCTGGCCGCGCTTTCAGACTGAAAATCGTTTTTCGCTAGGGGTCCTGGCGCCGCAAGGCGCCGGGTGAGACATACCCTCCGAACCTGATCTGGATAATGCCAGCGCAGGGAAGCGCAAGCGGCTCGCGGCCGCGCCTTCCGGCGCTTTTTTGGGATGCCGCAATGCCAAGCCAGCCTGCCTTTTCTCTTCTTCCCGTCCTTTTTTCCGCTTTACCGCTGCGCGCACGCCAGCGCCTGCTGATCGCGGCATTGGCGCCGCTGTACGCCACCGGCTTGCCGGCGCTGGCTCAGTCCAGCGCGCCGGAACTCGGCACCGTGGTGGTCAGCGCGCCGGCGGCGCCGCCGGTGAAGGCCGACGACGCCACGGTCGGCGGCTTCGGCAGCGCGCCGCTGCTCGATACGCCAGCTTCGATCACGGTATTCACCCAGGAACAGCTGCAGGACCGCGCGGTACGCCAGACCAGCGACGCGCTGCGCTACGACGCCAGCGTCAACGACTCCTACAATGCGGTCGGCTATGCCGAGCAGTTTTCGATTCGCGGCTTCGCGCTCGACAATGCGTCGAGCTACCGCAAGGATGGCCTGCCGATCGCCGCCGACGCCGAGATCCCGCTTGAAAACAAGGACCGGATCGAAGTGCTGAAGGGCTTGGCCGGGCTGCAGGCCGGGCAGGCCGCGCCGGGTGGCATCGTCGACTACGTGACCAAGCGCCCGACCGCGCACGATCTGCGCACGCTGACGCTGGAGGCGCGCGAGCGCGGCACGCTGTACGGCGCCGTCGACCTCGGCGGCCGCTTCGCCGATCCGCGCTTCGGC
>JBATWJ010000184.1:0-1866 GCA_049672545.1 Burkholderiaceae bacterium | reverse complement strand
TGTCCTGGTCGGACAGGCGCGCGGCGATCTGTGCCATGCAATCCGGCGCGGCGGCGTGGCGGGTGCCGTTCTTCCAGGCGCCGAATTGCGCGTTCAGATAGTCGCGCGGCAAGCCGAGCAGGCCGGGAATCGACGGCAGCGCGCCGGTCAGTCCCTGCCCATGGCAGGCGATGCAGGCTGGCACCTGTTTGGCCGTGTCGCCGGAAAACACCAGCTGCCACCCGCGTTCCAGTACCGCCGGCGCCGCCGTGGCCGGCTGCGGCGGCGGGTAGGGCGGGTGCAGGTTGGCAAAGTAATCGGCGATCTCGTGCAGGTAATCGTCCGACAGGTGATCGACCATGTAGATCATCAGTGGATAGCGGCGCCGTCCCTCGCGGAAATTCACCAACTGGTTGTACAGGTAGCCGGCCGGCTTGCCGGCGATACGCGGATAGAAGCCGTCGCTGGCGGCGCGCCCTTCGTGGCCATGGCAGGCAGTGCAGGCGGCAGCGCGCTGCCCGATGGTGTCCGGCAGCTTCTGCGCCGCGGCGGACGCGGCAACGAGCCAGCACAGCGCGGCCAGGAGCAGCAGCGGGATTCGGGCCGGCTCGGAAACGGACATGCGCCTGCAGGCAGTGGAAAGGCTGGGGCCGGGCATCGGGCTTCCTCGGAGATGGCGGATTCGATCAAGCCCCGCATGATAGTGGTTCCATAACGCCCGCGCAGACAGTGGCGCGGCCGTGGTGCGGCCGGACAAGAAGTGCGGGCCGGAAATCGGCGCCGGCGCTCCGATGGAAAGGTGTTTCAGCCGCCTCGGCGGCGGCTTCAGACGCGCGCCTATCCTTCCTTGGCCGCCTGCTTCAGGTCGGCATCGGTCAGGACCGGTGTGTCGGGGTCGCTGGCGTCGCCGCCGCCGCTAAAGCGCAATCCGTCCATGTCCCTCCGGCACAAGAAAATCAATTCAACAGCGTCGCCAATGGGTGGGGCTGCCGCCATCTCGAATCCCGATTGCCGGGCACGATCGTTCAAGGACGGCGCCGTGTAAAAAATACCGATTCTTGTGACAAACCCGTGAAATATTTCCAATGATTCACCCGGCCAGCGACCGGATGGCGCGCCTGGCCGCTGGCAGCGATGCGGGCACTCAATTTGCTGGAGCCCGAAACTTGCCAGGTCGTGCGGATCTGGAGGCTGCTATCGAATAAAAAAACCATGCCGCAGGCGTTTCGCCGGACCACCGTGCTCGCGATCAAGCTGTGCTTCGCGGGAATATTGCTCTTGATCGTCGCCGTCGTAGCGATCGTCAAGTGGCGCATGGCGCCTGAAAACCAGCAGTACGCCGCCGTGACGCAGCCGATCCGCTTCAGCCACAAGCATCACGTCGGCGACGACGGCCTCGACTGCCGCTATTGCCACACCTCGGTCGAAAAATCGGCGTTCGCCGGCCTGCCGTCGACCGACATCTGCCTAACCTGCCATTCGCAGCTGTTCCGCGATGCGCCTGCGCTGGCGCCCTTGCATGCCAGCGCCCGCGACCAGAAGCCGATCCGCTGGAACCGGGTCCATGACCTGCCGGACTTCGTCTATTTCGATCACAGCATCCACGTCAATAAGGGCGTCGCCTGCATGGAATGCCACGGCCGCGTCGACCAGATGCCGGTGCTGTGGCGCACCGCGCCGCTGGAGATGCAATGGTGCCTGAACTGCCATCGCAGCGCGCCGCGCCACGTGCGGCCGCTGGCCGAAGTGTTCCTGATGCAGGAACCGCGTCCGCTGTCGGAGCAGGAGCTGAAACAGCTGAACCGGCTGTACCACCTGCAGGACACGCGCCGCCTGACCGATTGCTCGACCTGCCACCGCTAGCCATGGACCTGCGCCGCCCGATCC
>JBATWJ010000183.1:0-2491 GCA_049672545.1 Burkholderiaceae bacterium | reverse complement strand
GGCGGCGATCGGCGAACGGCTGGCGGCTGCCGCCGGCGCCTTCGAACAAGTGGTCGACTACGTGACGGCCAACCTGAAGGCGGACGTGAAGGCAGTATTCGCCGGCAGCGTGCCGTATCTGAAGCTGGCCGGGATTGTACTGGGCGGCTGGCAGATGGCGCGCGCGGCGCTGGCGGCCGAACGCAGGCTGAAGGCGGGGGAGGGCGATACCGAATTCCTGCGCGCCAAGATCGCCACCGCGCGTTTTTTTGCCGATCACCTGCTGACGCAGGCGCCCGGCTACCGGGCCGCCATCGTCGACGGCGGCGCCAGCGTGATGGCGCTGGACGAACAGCAGTTCTGACGCGGTGAGGGCCGGCGCAGCAGCGCCGGCGGCCCAACGCTACGCGGTCTGCGGATTGTCGGCCGGCGCCGGCTTCGGTTTGAACTGTTGCTCGCTGATGCGGTATTTGCCGCGCCGGTCGCCCATCAGTTCGCGCAATTCCTCGATGCTCAGTTCGCTGACCTCATGCATCCGGATCAACAGCGACGCACCGACCGGCAGTCGGCGATGGCGGATCTTGCTGATCACCGGCGGCGCCACCTCCAGTGCCCGCGACAGCGCCGCGTCGTTCTTCAGGTGCAGTCTCTGAATCAGTGCTTCCAGCAGATGGTCCGGGTTATATTCCCGTTGTTCCAGCAGGTGGTGTGCCATAGTGCCCTCAGTGGTTGGTTGCGCCGATTTCGGGTCATTTTGCCGAATGGAGGGGATGCGACTATTGATCTATCGTAATAAATGGCACGGATAGGGCGCATCAGCGCATAAGCGAGCGTTTGCTTCCGTCAACCATAGGCGCCGCCGGTCAGCAGCAAATCGAAGGTACGGGCGATCGCGGCCAGCAAGCCCATCACGCCCACGCTCATGGCCACTACCAGCAAAAATACCAGCAGCCAACGCGATCGCGACTGCCGTCCGGAAGCCGGATTGTGGCTTTCATCCCAGCGCGCATCCGGCGTCAGGCCGATGATCAGCGCCTCCAGTTCCCCGACCAGCGCCGACAGCACCCACGGCGCGCCGACGAACAGCAGCGGCTGGCCGGGCAGCGCCGCCCACAGCGCTGCCGACAGCGGCACGCTGGCCAGGTGCAGCCAGCCCCACAGGTCGCCGCTGCCGCGCAGATAGAAGCGGTGCGCGCCGATGCTGCCGGCGACGAGCGCGAGGAAGGTTGCCAGGGTTTTGTTCTTGTGCCGCATCGGTCTTCCAAAAGCAGGACGGAGGCAGGAGTATGCCATGAAATAGGCTCACCTCGCCCTGTTTTGGCGCCACGTGAAAAATGCACCGTGGAGTATTGGTTTGTTTGCTGCGCCGGCCGGAACTTGGCAGGCCCGCCTCCGGGCCTGCCAAGTTGCGAAAAACGGCAAATACAAGCTATAATCTGCGGCTTTTTCCGTGTTCGAACACACTTACTGGAAACATTATGGTCGTTATTCGTCTTTCCCGTGGCGGCGCCAAGAAGCGTCCGTTCTTCAACATCATCGCCACTGATGCGCGCAGCCGCCGCGATGGCCGCTTCATCGAGCGCATCGGCTTCTACAATCCGGTCGCTTCCGGCGCCGAAGAAAGTCTGCGCATCGCCCAGGACCGCCTGAGCCACTGGCAAAGCGTCGGCGCCCAGCTGTCGCCGACGGTGGCGCGCCTGGTCGCGCAAAACGGCAAGAAGCAGGCCGCCTGATTTCTTGAACGGAGCCCGGCTTGCCGCTTTCCGTCGCGGGAATTCCGGTTCCCGATGATCTGATCCCGGTCGGTCACGTCAGTGGCGCCTACGGCGTCGGCGGCTGGGTCAAGATTCACCCGTATTCGGCCGATGCCGACGCGCTGCTGGAAGGCAAGATCTGGTGGCTGGACAAGCCGCAGCCGCAGGATGTCCGGGTGCTGCAGGTCAGGCGCCAGGGCGCCGAACTGGTGGCGCAATTGATGGGCGTGGCCGACCGCGATGCTGCGCAGGCGCTGAAGGGCGCCGTGGTCAGTATGCGCCGCAGCCACTTCCCGGCGCTGGGGCCGGACGAGTTCTACTGGTGCGACCTGATCGGACTCGAAGTGGAGAACCTGCAGCAGGAGTCGCTCGGCCGCGTGGCCGGCATGATGGACAACGGCGCGCATCCGATCCTGCGCGTGGCGCCGGCCGTGGCCGAAGGTGAGCCGGAAGCGGTGGAGCTACTGATCCCGTTCGTCGCGCACTTCATCGTCGCTGTCGACCAGCCGGGCCGGAAGATCACCGCCGACTGGAGCCGCGATTACTGATTCTTGCGCGCGCAAGCAGGGAGGCGGGATGCAATTCGACGTCGTCACGCTGTTTCCCGAGATGTTCGCCGCCTTGCGCGAATCGGGCATCAGCCGGCGTGCCTTCGAGCAGCAGAAGTGCGGATTGGTGCTGTGGAATCCGCGCGATTTCACTAGCGATCGGCACCGCACGGTGGACGACAGGCCGTATGGCGGCGGTCCCGGCATGGT
>JBATWJ010000182.1:0-1912 GCA_049672545.1 Burkholderiaceae bacterium | reverse complement strand
CGCAGGATGCGCTGTGGCAGGCGCTGCAGCAAGTGATCGCCGCCGCGCCGTGGCGCCGGATGGAAACGCCGGGCGGCCGCTCCATGTCGGTGGCGATGAGCAATTGTGGCGCGCTCGGCTGGGTCAGCGACCGCCGCGGCTACCGCTACGATGCCATCGACCCCGCCAGCGGCCAGCCGTGGCCGCCGATGCCGGCCGCTTTCGCCGCGCTGGCGTGCTTGGCGGCAGCCGCCGCCGGCTATCCCCATTTCGAGCCGGATGCCTGCCTGATCAACCACTACCAACCTGGCGCGCGCATGTCGCTGCACCAGGACAAGAACGAGCGCGACTTCGGCGCGCCGATCGTCTCGGTCTCGCTTGGCCTGCCGGCGACATTCCTGTTCGGCGGCCTCACCCGTGCCGAGCGGCCGCTGCGTGTGCCGCTGACGCATGGCGACGTCGCCGTCTGGGGCGGCCCGGCGCGGCTGCGCTATCACGGCGTGCTGCCGGTCGAGGCGGGTGTGCATCCGCTGACAGGCGAGTGTCGGATCAATCTGACCTTGCGCAAGGCCGGATGAAATACGCGGCGGTGTCCGGTGTTCGGACCGCCGTTCCGGCGTCGGCCGGAACCCGATGTCTTTCTTCCAATTACGCGTTATCGCCGTGCGCCCGAACGTCGCTGGGTTCCGGCTGACGCCGGAACGACGGTTTGAGGTGCGGCGCGGCGAAAGGGTAGCGCTGGCGCGTAGTCAGCAATATTTTTCTTCTGTGAACAGCGGGAGGGGCGGCGCAGCGTGTCACTGGAGTCGTAGATCCGCATACTCCCTGCATGTGCGGCCTATGTCGGGCAGAAACCCTGCGAGAAGTACGCATACTCCCATCGTCATGTGGTTCCGGCACAGGCCGGAACCCGGCACCGCTTCTTGTCCCGAGTGCGAAACGGCGGCGCCACCGCGTTGCTACTTGCCGATGCAAAACCGCGAAAAAATCGCCCCCAGCAAATCGTCCGGCGTGAATTCGCCGGTGATGCTGGCCAGCCGGTCCTGCGCCAGCCGCAGCTCTTCGGCGAACAGGTCGAGCGCCTGGTCGTTGATGTGGCGTTCGGCATTCGCGTGTTCGGCGGCGTGCTCCAGGTGCGCGCGCGCCGCCTTCAGCGCGGTGATGTGCCGTTCGCGCGCCAGGTACAGCGATTCGCCGGTCTGCCGCCAGCCGGCGATCTGCAGCAGCTCGGTGCGCAGCAGGTCGATGCCGCGCCGCTCGGTGGCCGACAGATAGACGTGGGTGGCGTCCGGCATCCGATCGGCCGCCGGCTTGTGGCCGGACAGGTCGATCTTGTTCCAGACGCGCAGTACCGGCACGCCGTCCGGGAAGCGGGCGGCGATCTGTTCGTCGGCGCGGGTCGGTCCGCGCGCGGCGTCCAGCATGTGCAGGATGACGTCGGCTTTTTCCACCTCGCTCCAGGCGCGCTCGATGCCGATCCGCTCGACCTGGTCGCTGTCACTGCCGGAGTCGGCAGCGTCGCCGTTGCCGCCGTTCAGCTCGCGGATGCCGGCGGTGTCGATGATGGCAAGCGGCAGGCCTTCGATCTGGATGGTTTCGATCACCTTGTCGCGTGTGGTGCCGGCGATCGGCGTGACGATCGCCACATCGGCGCCGGCCAGCGCGTTCAACAGCGACGACTTGCCGACGTTCGGCTGGCCGGTCAACACCACGTTTAGGCCCTCGCGCAGCAGCGCGCCTTGCGCCGCCTGGGCGAACACATGATCGAGCGCGGCGCGGATGGCCTGCAGCTGGCCGCGGGCGTCGGATTTCTCGAGGAAATCGATTTCCTCCTCCGGAAAATCGAGCGTGGCCTCGACCAGCATGCGCAGGGCGATCAGCTTTTCCACCAGTTCGTGCACGGTCTTGGAAAAGGCGCCGGACAGCGAGCGCG
>JBATWJ010000181.1:0-2661 GCA_049672545.1 Burkholderiaceae bacterium | reverse complement strand
CCCGCATCGACGGCCGCGACGGCTAGCACCGGCCGACCGCCGCCGCGCAGCGCCCACTCCCCCGCCCGAAGGAAGTCCGCGCCGTGCCGCCGGGCTTCCTTTTTTCGTTCTTGATCGCTGAGGTTCCATGGACACCATCACCATCCTGCTGTTTTCCTTCGTGCTGTCGGTCACCGGGCTGTTCGTGTTCATCTGGTCGCTGCGCAAGAAGCTGTTCGACGACAATCCGGACGCCGCCCGCGTGATCTTCTCCGAAGGCGAGATCGGCACCATCGAGGAACCGGCTGCTACCGCCGTCCAGCGCGCGCAGCTGCAGGGCGCGGTCGATGCCGGCGGCGGTACGCGCGCGCCGGTGCCGTCGGCGGCGCTGCAGGCCGAACTGCAGGAGCGGGTGCAGGCCGACCGCTCGACCGCGTTCGTCGCCTTCGTATTCCTGTCGTGCGCGGTGGTGTGGCTGGTGCTGGCCTCGCTGGCCGGCCTGACCAGCTCGATCAAGCTGCACGAGCCGGACTGGCTGACACAGTACGCGTGGCTGACCTTCGGCCGCATCCGCACCATCCACCTGAACGCGGTGGCCTACGGCTGGGCGCCGATGGCGTCGCTCGGGATCGCGATCTGGATGCTGCCGCGGCTGTTGAAGACCGAGCTGATGGGCGGCCGCTTCGCGATGCTGGGGGCGATGCTCTGGAACGCCGGCCTGATCGCCGGCCTCGGCTGCATCGCGGTTGGCTTGAGCGACGGCCTGGAATGGCTGGAAATTCCGTGGCAGGTCGACATCCTGCTGGTGATCGGCGGTGCGCTGGTGGCGCTGCCGCTGGTGTTCACGCTGCAGAACCGGCGCGCCAAGCACCTGTACGTGTCGATCTGGTACATGGGCGCGGCGCTGTTCTGGTTCCCGACGCTGTTTTTCATCGGCAACCTGCCGGGCGTGCACTTCGGCGTCGAACAGGCGACCATGAACTGGTGGTTCGGCCATAACGTGCTGGGGCTGTTCTACACGCCGATGGCGCTGGCCACCGTCTACTATTTCCTGCCGAAGATCATCGGCCGCCCGATCCAGTCGTACAACCTGTCGCTGCTCGGCTTTTGGGCGCTGGCGTTCTTCTACGGCCAGGTCGGCGGCCACCATCTGGTCGGCGGCCCGGTGCCGGGCTGGCTGATCACGCTGTCGATCGTGCAGAGCGTGATGATGGTGGTGCCGGTGATCGCGTTCTCGGTCAACCAGCACCTGACGATGCGCGGGCATTTCCGCACGCTGTTGTACTCGCCGACGCTGCGCTTCGTGGTGCTGGGCGCGATGATGTACACGCTGTCCTCGCTCCAGGGTTCGTTCGAGGCGCTGCGCAGCATCAACACCGTGACCCACTTCACGCACTTCACGGTGGCGCACGCACACCTCGGCCTGTACGGCTTCTTCACGATGGTGATGTTCGGCGCGATCTATTTCGTGATGCCGCGCGTGATGTCCTGGGAATGGCCGTATCCGAAACTGATCGCCGCCCATTTCTGGCTGGTGGCCGGCGGCTTCGCGATCTATTTCATCGGCCTGACCATCGGCGGCTGGCTGCAGGGCCTGGCGATGCTGGACGCCGCCAAGCCATTCATGGATTCGGTGGCGGTGACCTTGCCGTACCTGAAGAGCCGGTCGCTGGGCGGCGCGCTGATGACGCTCGGCCACCTGGTGTTCGCCTTCCACTTCATCGCGATGGCGCTGCGCTACGGCCCGCGGCGCATCGGCGCGGCGCTGTTCCACCGCCAGCCGGCGGCGGCGTCTCCTTCCCTGGCCGGAGCCTGAACATGGAAAACGAAGTCAAACTGCTGTCCGGCGCCATGGTGACCCTGGCGCTGGCGACCGCCACGCTGGTGGTGGTGCCCTACCTGCAACTGGCCGACACCAAGCCGGTCGCTGGCCTGAAGCCGTACACCTCGGCGCAGCTGCGCGGGCGCGACCAGTACATCAAGAACGGCTGCGTCTACTGCCACTCGCAGCAGCCGCGCGACGTCGCGCAGGCGCCGGATGCGCAGCGCGGCTGGGGCCGGGTGTCGGTGGCCGGCGACTATTACTACGACAAGCCGCATTTGCTGGGCACGATGCGTACCGGGCCCGACCTGTTCAACATCGGCGCGCGCCAGCCGAGCGCCGACTGGCAGCTCGGCCACCTGTACCAGCCACGCGCTTATGCGCCGGGCAGCATCATGCCGTCCTACCCGTTCCTGTTCGAGGAAAAGGACCAGGCCGAACCGGGCGACCGCGTGGTGACGCTGCCGCCCGGTTACGCGCCGCCGAACAAGGTGGTGGTGGCCAAACCGGAAGCGCAGGACCTGACGGCCTACCTGCTCGGACTGGATCACACCTATCCGGTCAGGCAGGCGGCGGCCAACAAGTAGCCGGCCGCGCGCCGGAGGATGGAGAACCAGCATGACTGAGCAACTGGAAAAGAACGACGCGCAGCAGCGCGAGATGCCCGACCCGCATGAATCGAACCGGCCGGTGCCGAAGGTGGTGATCGCGGTGGTCGCCAGCGCCTTCCTGTGGGCGATCGGCTACATCTTCTTCACCCATCAGACCGACGCGCCGGCCAACGGCGACCGCCGCACCGGCGCCGACCTGATGGCGCGCGCGGCCACCGGCGGCGCGGTCGATGGCGCGCAGATCTACGC
>JBATWJ010000180.1:0-2800 GCA_049672545.1 Burkholderiaceae bacterium | reverse complement strand
GCGCCGCAGCGAAACCGAGCGCGCGCTGTTCGCGCAGGACGTCGTCGGCCTGTCCGACGCGCTGGCGCTGCACGCCGGCCTGCGTTACACGCAATTGCAGCGCGACCAGTTCGACGCCGCCGGCGCCGTCACCGCCAGCTACGACCGCGGCACGCTGCTGCCGAACGCGGCGCTGGTGTGGAAGCCCGCGCCCGGCTGGGCGCTGTACGGTTCCTACGCGCGCGGGCTGCAGCACGGCGGCATCGCGCCGCTGTTGACCAGCAACGAAAACCGGATGCTCGATCCCGCCACCTCGCGCCAGTTGGAAATCGGTATCAAGGCCGAGCTGGCGCCGGACCTGGCGCTGTCGGCGGCGCTGTTCGAGATCCGCAAACCGCTGGAATTCATCGATGCCGACAATACCTACGTGCGGCGCGGCGACGCCGTGCACCGCGGGCTGGAGCTGGCGGCGCAGGGACAGGCGACGCCGAACCTGGTGCTGGGCGCCTCCGTCACCGTGCTCGACGCCACCCAGCACGGCACCGGCGACGCTGCGCTGGAAGGCAAACGGGTGACCAACGTGCCGCGCTTCAAGTCGGTGGCCTACCTCGACTACGCGCTGCCGCAGTACGCCGGCCTGCATGTCAACGGCAGCTGGCAGTACGCCGGCAGCAAGGCATTCAGCCCGGACAACAGCGTCACCGTGCCCGGCTACCACCTGTTCAACCTCGGCCTGCGCTATGCGACGCGGCTGGCCGGCGTGCGCACCACGCTGCGCGCCAACGTCGACAACGTGCTGGACCGCTTCTACTGGCGCGACGTCACGCAGGAACTGGGCGGCTACCTGCTGCCCGGCGCACCGCGCACGCTGCGCTTGTCGGCCCAGTTCGATTTCTAGGCTGCTTTTCCGCTGGCGTTGACAGGCCGCCAACGGCACAGCCTTGGCGGGCCCGATTCGTGCTGCATTGCAGAACAATTGCCGTAAAAAAGCCGGAAATACGGGAAATCCCCTATACGTTCCGGCGCCCTTTTCGCTATGATGCAACGATTCCGCATGGCAATGAAGACTCGGAATCGACCTTCCCTCTCCATTGCCCGGCACAGGAAAATGTAGGCCGGCGCGGCGTTTCCCTCGCGGCAGCGGCATCCGACCGACACCTTCGACAGTCGCCAGTAGCGCCGGGCAGTCGTTTGTCCGGGCGGCACATTTCGTGCTGTTTTCGGTAGCATTTTCAAAAATGGTTTACGCTGCAATGCGGCAAGACAGGTTTTTCGCGACCCTAGCCCTGCGTCCGAACGAGGAACGACAATGATTTATCAACTGCACGAAATGAACCGCACGCTGCTGCATCCGCTGATGCAGTGGGCGGAAGCGTCGTCCAAGCTGTTTTCGAACCCGGTCTCGCCGCTGGCGCACACGCCCTTTTCGCAGCGGATTGCCGCCGGCTACGAACTGCTGTACCGGCTCGGCAAAAATTACGAAAAGCCGGCCTTCGGCATCGACACCACCGTGATCGACGGCGAGACCGTCGGCATCGTCGAGGAAGCGGCCGAGACGCGGCCGTTCTGCACGTTGCTGCACTTCAGGAAGGACATGAGCGCCAAGGCGTTCGCCGCGCTGAAACAGCCGACCGTGCTGCTGGTCGCGCCCTTGTCTGGCCACCACGCGACGCTATTGCGCGACACCGTGCGCACGCTGCTGCCGGCGCACGACATCTACATCACCGACTGGACCGACGCCCGCATGGTGCCGCTGGAAGCAGGCCCGTTCCACCTGCACGATTACATCTATTACATCCAGGATTTCATCCGCAAGCTGGGGCCGGACGTGCACGTGATCTCGGTGTGCCAGCCGACCGTGCCGGTGCTGGCGGCGATTTCGCTGATGGCGTCGGCCGGCGACAAGAAGCTGCCGAAGACGATGGTGATGATGGGCGGCCCGATCGACCCGCGCAAGTCGCCGACCCAGGTCAACGACCTGGCCACCGAAAAGCCGTATTCCTGGTTCGAAAACACCGTGATCGACAGCGTGCCGGCCACCTTCCCCGGCGCCGGCCGCAAGGTCTACCCGGGCTTTCTGCAGCACACCGGCTTCCTCGCGATGAACCCGCGCCGCCACGCGCAGAGCCACTGGGATTTCTATCAGCACCTGGTGCGCGGCGATAACGAATCGGCCGACGAGCACCGCAAGTTCTACGACGAATACAACGCGGTGCTGGACATGCCGGCCGAGTACTACCTGGAGACGATCAAGATCGTGTTCCAGGAATTCCGGCTGCCGCAGGGCACCTGGGAAGTCGAAGGCAAGCCGGTACGGCCGCAGGACATCAAGGGCGTCGCGCTGTTCACCATCGAAGGCGAGCTGGACGACATTTCCGGCTCCGGCCAGACCGAGGCGGCGCAGCAGCTGTGCAGCGGCATCCCGGCCGACATGAAGCAGCATTTCACCGCGCCCAAATGCGGCCACTACGGGATTTTCTCGGGCCGCCGCTGGCGCGAGGTGATCGCGCCGAAGATCGCCGAGTTCATCCGCGCGCACCGCTGATCCCGGCCGCCGTCGGTAGAGCCGCCTTCCGGCGACGGATGGCGGCTTTTCATTGGCGGCCGCGTTTTCCCCGATAATCACGCCATGCTGCCGAATTCCCTCTCCGCATCGCTGGCCGACCAGATCGAAGACCTGCTGCCGCAAACCCAGTGCACCAAGTGCGGCTACGACGGCTGCCACCCGTACGCGGAAGCGGTGGCGGCCGGCGCCGCCGGCTACAACCAGTGCCCGCCCGGCGGCGCCGAAGGCGTCGCGAGACTGGCGGCGCTCTTGGGC
>JBATWJ010000179.1:0-12428 GCA_049672545.1 Burkholderiaceae bacterium | reverse complement strand
ACCTGGCGGCGGTGACCGGCGCCGCCGGGCCGCGCATCCTCGGCGCGCTGTATCCGGCCTGAAGCGGCGGCGCATTCATACTGCCCGGAGCATTTTCAAAACTGGCCGCCATCTCTGCGGCATTAGGCCATTTTTCCGTATACTCCCGGTCTCGATCCGCTCCGGCCAATAAAAAAGGACGCTGGCGCGTCCTTTTTTGGAAGCCGCGGCATTGCCGCGGCGCTGACGGTGGTATGGCGGCTTATACCGAGAACGACGAGCCGCAGCCGCAGGTCGAGCTGGCGCCCGGATTCTTGATCACGAACTGCGCGCCTTCGAGGTCGTCCTTGTAGTCGATCTCGGCGCCGACCAGGTACTGGTAGCTCATCGAGTCGATCAGCAACTGCACGCCGTTCTTGACCATCGTCGTATCGTCGTCGTTGACGATTTCGTCGAAGGTGAAACCATACTGGAAACCGGAGCAACCGCCGCCCTGCACGAATACGCGCAGCTTCAGGTCGGGATTGCCCTCCTCCTCGATCAGCTGCGCCACCTTGGTGGCGGCGCTGTCGGTGAAAACGATCGGGGCCGGCATCACGTCTTGTGTTTCGGCAACTGCATTCATGGTCAACTCCTGCTAGGTGATTCGATGATGAGATTATAGCCCTCAGCCGGCGCGCGAGTTGGCGCTCGGGGACGCCAGCTTCAGCAGCGGCTCATCGTCCTGGTCGTGCGACAGCTTGCCGGACACCTGGGCGCCGCCATGCATCTCCAGCGCCCGGTAGTGGACATCGCCGGTTATGCGGGCGCGCGGCTGCAATTCAAGCAGCTCGGACGAATACACCGGGCCAATCACCTGGCCATTGATGATCAGGTGGGCGGCGCGCACTTCGCCCTCGACCCGCGCCTGTTCCGAAATCACCAGCATGCTGGCTTCGCCCGGCTCGGCGATGACGCTGCCCTTGACCTGGCCATCCAGCCTCAGGCCGCCGCGAAAGCGGACATGGCCGTCGATGGAAGTCGAGCCGCCGATCAGGCTGTCGATGGTATCCCTGGATTTGCGCCCGAACATGCTGCCTCCGTTGCCTGCCTACATATCGATGGATTGCCGCGCGCGGATCTTGCCCTTTTCCAGCACGCGCACCTCGATCGCCTTGACCGCGACGCCGTCGGGCAGATCGAGCACGCCCTCCAGCCGCTGATAATACTTGAATTCGAGTCTGTACCTCGGGTCGGCGGCGCCGTCAGCGGGGAACAGCAGCACCCGGGCGGCGCCCTGCTGCTGTACGCTGACCGCCAGCTGCAGGCTGCCGCTGAAGGCCTGGCCGCGCACGCCCTGCCGCACCAGCAGCCGATAGCGCAACCGGGTCGGCGCTTCCAGCTCGCCCTCCAGGCGGGCGATGGCGACGTCGTGCGCGCCGGTGCCAGTCGGCAGCATGCTCTCAAAAAACGCCAAGTCTTCCTTCAATCTAGCGTTGTCGGCTTCCAGCGCCTTGATCTGCGTCGCCAGTTGCTCGCGGGTTGCACGCTCGATGTTGATCGCGCTCTCGGCCGCATCGGCGCTGCCGCGCAGGCGCTCGCGCTCGGCTTCCAGGCGATGGACTTGCGCGCTCAGTTCGGTCAGTTGCTGGCGCGCGGCATCCGGATCGAAACCGCTCGAGGCGCGTCCCATCCGGTACGACCACAGCGCCAGCGCCACCGCTACGCTGACCAGGAGGATGACCGCCAGCCCCTTCAGCGGCCACGAAATGCGGCTCCTGATGGTCATGCGCGGCGCCGAGGCCGGCCGCCGCCGCCGGATGTACTTCATCTGTCCGTCGCTGCCGGGCCGCTCAGGGCAGCACCGGGACCTGGTCGAGGCCGGTCGCCTCGTCCAGGCCGAACATGATGTTCATGCATTGGACGCCCTGCCCGGCCGCCCCCTTGACCAGGTTGTCCTCGACCACCAGGATCACCAGCAGGTCGCCGCCGTCGGGCCGGTGGACGGCGATGCGCAGCATGTTGGAGGCACGCACCGAGCGGGTTTCCGGATGGCTGCCGGCAGGCATCACGTCGACGAAACGCTGGCCGCGGTAGTGGCTTTCATACAGTGCCTGGAAATCGGTCTCGCGCGCTTCCGGCAGGATGCTCGCATACAGCGTCGAATGAATGCCACGGATCATTGGCACCAGATGCGGCACGAAGGTCAGGCCGATCTGGCGGCCGCCGGCGATCGCCCGCAGGCCCTGCACCGTTTCCGGCAGGTGGCGGTGCCCCTTGACGCCATAGGCCTTGAAATTATCCGACGCTTCCGCCATCAGCAACGGAATTTCCGCCTTGCGGCCGGCACCGGACACCCCCGACTTGCAGTCGGCGATCAGGCTGGTTTCGTTGACCAGCGGCTTGCCCTGCGCCAAGAGCGGCGCCAGGCCGAGCTGCATCGAAGTCGGATAGCAGCCCGGCAGGCCGATCAAACGCGCCTTCGCGATCGCGTCGCGATTGACTTCGGGCAAGCCATAGACCGCCTCCTTCAGCAGTTCCGGGCAGGAATGCGGCATGCCGTACCATTTTTCGAAGGCAGCCACGTCCTGCAGCCGGAAGTCGGCCGCCAGGTCGATTACCTTGACACCGGCCGCGAGCAGCTCCGGCGCCTGCGCCATCGCCACGCCGTGCGGCGTCGCGAAGAACACCACGTCGCAATCGGTCAGCCGCGCCTTGTCGGGACTGGAAAACGCCAGCCCGACACGTCCACGCAACGACGGAAACATGTCGGCGACCGGCATGCCGTCTTCCTTGCGCGAGGTTACCGCCACCAGTTCGGCATGCGGATGGTTGGCCAACAGGCGCAGCAATTCGACACCGGTGTAGCCCGTGCCGCCTACGATTCCGACTTTGATCATGATGGTCCTCTGCACCCGGTGCGAACCGGCATTTTAACAGCAGCGAAAAAAGCAAAAAACCGCCGGGCGCGAACCCGGCGGTTTTCGGTGTTTCCGAAAAATCGGATCAGCGCTTCGAGAACTGCTTGGCGCGGCGCGCCTTGCGCAGGCCGACCTTCTTGCGTTCGACTTCGCGTGCATCGCGCGTGACGAAACCGGCGTTCGACAGCGCCGGCTTCAGCGTCGCGTCATAGTCGATCAGCGCGCGGGTGATGCCGTGGCGGACGGCGCCCGCTTGGCCCGACTCGCCACCGCCATGCACGTTGACCATGATGTCGAAGGCTTCGACATTGTTGGTCAGTTCCAGCGGCTGACGGATCACCATCAGACCGGTTTCGCGCGAAAAATATTCGGCGGCCGGCTTGCCGTTGACGACGATCTGGCCGGAGCCGGATTTGAGGAACACGCGCGCGACCGCGCTCTTGCGGCGGCCGGTTCCATAGTTGTAGTTACCGATCATGTCTTTTCCTTAGATTTCGAGCGCCTTGGGCTGCTGCGCGGCGTGCGGGTGGCTGCCTTCGGCATACACCTTCAGCTTCTTGATCATCGCGTAGCCGAGCGGCCCCTTGGGCAACATGCCCTTGACCGCTTTTTCCAGAGCGCGGCCGGGGAAACGCTGCTGCATCTTCTCGAACGTGGTCGCGTAGATACCGCCCGGATAGGTCGAGTGGCGGTAGTAGGTCTTGTCGAGCGCCTTGTTGCCGGTCACGCGCAGCTTGCCGGCGTTGATGACGACGATGAAATCGCCGGTATCGACGTGCGGGGTGAATTCCGGTTTGTGCTTGCCGCGCAGTCGGAGTGCCACTTCGCTGGCAACACGTCCGAGGACTTTGTCCGTCGCGTCAATCACGAACCAGTCGCGCTTGACCTCGTGGCCCTTGGCGGAAAAGGTTTTCATGATGACTTCCTGATTAAATGAATGAATTCGCCCGGAGCGGTGGTTCCGCGCATCCGCCTGGTCGGCGCCGCACGGACTCGGCCTTGTTTTCGTCTTTCCTGAGCGCACGGAAAGCCGGTCATTATAGCCGCTTCGCGTATTTGCGGTCAAACCCGCGCCTGATAGTGCCGAATCGCAATGCAAATCGGCAAAAAAAACCCGAAGCACTGGCTTCGGGTTCAAATCCACACCTAAGAAGGAGGGTGGAGGAGACAAGGGACAAATGTTTCATCGTCCGATCGGAAACATTTGTTGATTTCATTATAGCGGAAACATTGTGCAACGCAAGGTAAACGGTTGTTTTTTTGTTTCGGCAAATGAAAATTCATATTGTTACACGGGATCACTAAATAAAACTCCTTTATTTCAATAACTTACGGAGCAATCCCATAATACGACAGAAGATCCACGATATGCCTTATGCTGCTTTGCAGCACTCGAATCTTCCTGATGACGTATCTTATTTGCCGACTTTAACAATTTTCGAGCCTTGCCAAGGCTGGAGCTACAATACCGCCATCTTCATCCACACAGAGCACATCGATGGAATGCACAGTACGCTGGGCCGGCGCGTCCGGCATGACCTTCTTGGCCGAGACCGGCTCTGGCCACATTCTGGCAATGGATGGCGCAGTTGAGGGCGGCGGCCGCAATCTGGCGCCGCGCCCGATGGAAGTAGTGCTGGCGGGGACTGGCGGCTGCACCGCCTATGACGTGGTGCTGATCCTGCGCAAAAGCCGGCAAGATGTGCGCGGCTGCGACGTCAAACTGACTTCCGAACGCGCCAACCAGGAGCCGAAGGTGTTCACCAAGATCCATTTCCATTTCACGGTACGCGGCCGCGACCTGAAGCCGAACCTGGTGGAGCGCGCGATCAAGCTGTCGCACGACAAATACTGCTCCGCCTCGATCATGCTGGAAAAGACCGCGACAATCACGCATTCGTTCGAGATCGTCGACGATCTCGCCGCCGCCGAGCCGACCATCGAAACGCGCCTATAAGTAATAGGCGATGCTGGTCATGACCTTGGCCGCCGCCCGCATTGCTTGCCGCACCGGCATCGGCAACTCTTCAGCCCCCAGCGCGCCGGCGGCCGCGCCGTGCGCCACCTCGTCGGCCGCCATCTGCGTCACGATCGCGCGCGACTTGGCGTCCTGCGCCGGCAGTCGCTCCAGATGGTTGGCCAGATGCGCCTCTACCTGGCGCTCCGTTTCCACCACGAAGCCGAGACTTTTCGCATCGCCCAGCCTGGCGGCGGCGGCGCCGAGCAGATAGGCGCCGCCATACCAGAAGGGATTCAACAGGCTGGGCCGGGAATTCAATTCGCGCAGTCGCTCGGCGGTCCACGCCAGATGATCCTCTTCCTCGCGCCCGGCCAGCGCGAACTGCCGCCGCAATGCCTCGGTCCGCGCGAACTGGCCCTGCGCGTCGTACAGAGCTTGCGCACACACTTCGCCGACGTGATTGACCCGCATCAGGCCAGCACTATGGCGCTGCTCCTGCGGACTCAGTACGGCATCGTCAACATGCAGGCCGGGATTGCGACGCGATGCCCGGGCGGCGCCAATGATCGTACGCAGCGCGCGATCGAAGCCGGCGATCACGGCATCCGAAGTCTGGTTCATCTGTAAATCGATCCTTGAGAAACGGAAATGCGACCGGCGCAGCGCACTGCATCTTCCGGCACCTCTTAAGAATTGTAAGCCAAGCTTCTGCCGCTGCGGCGCCCAAAAGCCGGGCATAGCAGGCACCGGCGCCAACCGGAATGCCCTTCGCCCGGTACTGCAGATTGGTCGCAGCTTCCCTGGTCTGGCATCGTTCGCCACCGCAATTTGTTGCAAATGTGCCACAGCCTGCGCCGCTTATTGCCGGCAAAACCGATTTCTCTTTGCTCTGACCGCCGATCTTTGATGAAATGAAGTCTAGCTTCTTGATCCACCGGTTCGGAAGTGTCGGCAGGGACGTTATCACTAGTGACCTTGCTGAAGGCAGCATATAAATCTTATGCACGACAACTTTTGGAGAATCTTCAATGAAAAAATCGCTTCTCGCACTGGCCGTACTGGGTGCCTTCGCGGGCGCTGCGTCCGCGCAGACCAGCATCACGATCTACGGTTCGTTTGACGCCGGCGTTCGCAATGTGACGAATTTCAACGCCGATGGCAGCCGCCTGTCCATGGGCTCGAACGGCACCTACAATTCGAACCGCATCGGCTTCAAGGGCGTGGAAGACCTGGGTGGCGGCCTGAATGCCCACTTCCAGCTGGAAACCGGCTTCAACACTGGCACCGGCTCGCTGGACAATGCTGCCAACCGCCTCTTCAATCGTACCGCGGCTGTCGGTATCGGCGGCGCCTGGGGCTCCCTGGATCTGGGCCGTCAATACTCGGTCAACTTCAAGACGATCGGCCTGTACGATCCGTTCCAGTACAAGTACACCGGCATCATCCCGCTGGCAGCGCAAGGCGGCTTGACCCGTCTGGACAACGACATCCAGTACTCGGGCAAGTTCGGCGGCGTTGGCGTGATGGCTGAATACGCACTGGGCGAAGTCGCCGGCAGCACCGGCAACAACTCGACCTACGCAGTTGGCGCCAACTACACCGGCGGTGGCATCACCGTTGGCGCGGCCTACACCGGCGGCAAGCGTGGTGCGACCCCGGCTACCGCCGATCAGTCCCTGCGCAACTTCACCGTTGGTGGCGCATACGCTACCGGCCCGTTCCGCGTGGCCGTCGGCTATGCCGACCTGAAGCAGGATATCGCTGGCGGCGGCGACGCTCGCGTCAAAGACTGGTGGTTGGGCGGCAGCTACGCCATCACCCCGGCAGCTGCTCTGAGCGTCGCTTACTACGACACCAAGGTCGACGCAACCGACACCAAGCAGAAGCTGTTCATCGTCGGCGCTACCTACGCCCTGTCGAAGCGGACCAATTTCTACGCCGACATCGACAACAAGCGTTTCAGCGGCCCAGCTGCTCCGGACACCCAGACCGGTATCTCGGTTGGTATCAACCACCTGTTCTAAGCAGCGTAGATGGCGGTGTAACTCCGCTGCCATCTAAACAGCTTTAAGCAGTTCAACGGACCCCATGTGGGTCCGTTTTGTTTTTGGCCACAATGGGATGAACCGGAATCGCACCTTCTTTCCTCTTCCTTCTATCTTCCTGCGCAACGCGCCCTAGTCGGAAGACGTTTTTTCAGCTTTGGAAAGTGCTGGTGCTGGTGTTGGCAGGCCTTTATTCCTTGTTGTTAATACGCGACAAAAGCCCTGAGTACGTTTGTCGAATCAGAGATTCCTTTTGTTTTTGCCCAACAGGTCTGATGTAATACACACCATCTTCTTTATCAAATATTGATAGGAAGTGAGTTTCAGGCAGGGTCGGTAGCGTCACGGATCTTGCTACAAGCAAACACATACCCGATAACTCACGAGGATTATCACAATGAAAAAATCGCTACTTGCACTCGCCGTTCTGGGCGCGTTTGCAGGCACCGCATTCGCACAAACCAACGTCACCGTGTACGGTCTGGTTGATGCCGGCCTGACCTTCCAGGGTGGTGGCGCCAACGGTTCGGAAACGAAGCTGGCAACCGGTGTGCAATCCGGCAACCGCCTGGGCTTCAAGGGCACGGAAGATCTGGGTGGCGGCCTGAAGGCCAACTTCCAGCTGGAAAGCGGCTTCACGATTGATGATGGCGTATCCGGACAAGGTGGTCGCCTGTTCGGCCGTCAGGCATGGGTTGGCCTGTCGGGCGGCTTCGGTGCCGTCGGCCTGGGCCGTCAGTACACCCCGCTGTTCATCGCGGTCGACTCGATCGATCCGTTCGGTACCGGTCTGGCCGGCGCCACGACCAACCTGATGTACGTGGGCGGCGTGCGTGCCAACAACTCGATCACCTATAGCACCCCGGCGATGGGCGGCTTCTCGGCCAACCTGCTGTACGGTCTGGGCGAAGTGCCTGGCGACAACGCCGCGAACCGCAACCTTGGCCTGTCGGTCGGTTACGCGAATGGTCCGGTTGCGATCGTTCTGGCGCATGAAAGCCAGGCCGATGCCACCAATGCCAACAAGAACAAGGCCACCTTCCTGGGCGGTACGTATGACTTCGGCGTCGCCAAGCTGCACGCTGCCTACGAAAACGAGAAGCTGGACGCAACTGGCGGCGATTTCCGCGACTGGATGCTCGGCGTTTCGGCTCCGCTCGGCGCCGGCACGATCATGGCCTCGTACATCCAGAAGAAGGATCAGTCGGCGGCCGGCAACACCGGCGGCAAGCAGTTCGCCATCGGCTATACCTACGCCCTGTCCAAGCGCACCAACCTGTACACGTCCTTTGCCCAGATCAACAACGATTCGGCTGGTACGAACGTGGTGTGCGATGCTTCCAACTGCGGCGGCCCGACGACGGCTCCGAACGCTGGCGACAACTCGCGCGCATTCAACGTTGGTATCCGTCACAAGTTCTAATCATTCGCGGGGGTGACCCCGTGCGGATTCGAATGCAGGACCAAAAAGGCACCTTCGGGTGCCTTTTTTATTCTGCCGTTTTTTGGGCATGGTTTTCACCAGGTTTCTCGGCTCACGCCCGAATGCATCGGCATGGAGACGAAATAGCGCTTGTATGGCGGTGAAAGGCAGGGATAAGGGCGTAGGCAAACCAGGTTGTATATTTACCCGGGAGTATGCTTGTCAAACCACCGAATCACGCCCAGTACAATCAACGCAACCATGGAGTATCTGAGCCGGTTACGCCGTTGCCGAAGCGCCTCGGTTCAGGCGTCTGCCTTTTCCAGCTTCGCCACGCTCAGGTCCAGCAGCTTCAGGCCGTGCCGGCCGAAGTTGATCTGTGCGCGCGGGCTGCCGCTGCCGCCTTCGATATGGACGATCACGCCTTCGCCGAACTTCTGGTGCCGCACCGTTTCGCCGATGCGCCAGCCGATGTCCTTGGCGTTCATCTTTTGCGCCAGCGGATCGCGGCTGCCGAAGCTGGCGGCCGGCTTGTCGACCCAGGCCGCCTTCGGGTGGCCGAACCAGTTGTGCTGCACGCGCGGTGTCAGCCATTTCAGCGCCTCTTCCGGCAATTCGTCGAAGAAGCGCGACTTCATGTTGTAGCGGGTCTGGCCGTGCAGCATGCGGGTTTGCGAAAAGCTCATGTACAGGCGCGACTTGGCACGCGTGATCGCCACGTACATCAGGCGCCGCTCCTCCTCGATGCCATCCTGCTCCTGCTGCGAGTTGTCATGCGGGAACAAACCTTCTTCCAAGCCGGTGATGAACACGGCATCGAATTCCAGACCCTTGGCCGAATGCACGGTCATCAATTGCAGCGCGTCCTGGCCGGCCTGTGCCTGGTTGTCGCCGGCTTCCAGCGACGCGTGCGACAGGAACGCCGACAGCGGCGACATCACCGCCGGCAGCGGCGCCTCCGCCGCCAGCACTTCATCCTCGACCGGCAGCGGCGTGCCGGCCTGGACTTGCGCTTTTGGACCGAGCTGGGCCGGCGCCTGCAGGCCGAAGCCTTCTTCCGACACGAACAGCGTGGCGGCGTTGACCAGCTGCTCGAGGTTTTCGATGCGGTCGGCGCCTTCGCGCTCGTTGCGGTAATGCTCGAACAGCGTGCTGCCGTCCAGCACCACCTGCACCATTTCCGGCAGCGGCAGTTGCTGGGTCTCGAAGCGCAAGCCCTCGATCAGCCGGACGAAGCCGCCCAGCGTGCTGCCGGCCTTGCCGGCCACGTGCGGCACAGCCGCGTACAGCGACAGGCCGTGCTGGCGCGCCGCGTCCTGCAACTGCTCCAGCGAACGGGCACCGATGCCGCGCGTCGGGAAATTGACCACGCGCAGGAAGGCCGAATCGTTGTGCGGGTTGTCCATCAGTTGCAGATAGGCAATCGCGTGCTTGATTTCGGCGCGCTCGAAGAAGCGCTGGCCGCCATAGACGCGGTACGGAATGCCGGCCGAAAACAGCGCATGCTCGATCACGCGCGACTGCGCGTTGGAGCGGTACAGCACCGCGATCTCGCTTCTGGTTGCGCCGTCGCGGATCAGGCTTTTCGCTTCCTCGATCAGCCATTGCGCTTCCTGCAGGTCGCTGGCCGCTTCATAGATGCGCACCGGCTCGCCGTGGCCGGCGTCGGTGCGCAGGTTCTTGCCGAGCCGGTGGCTGTTGTGCGCAATCAGCGCATTGGCGGCATCCAGGATGTGGCCGTGCGAGCGGTAGTTCTGCTCCAGCTTGATCAGGTTTTCGACGCGGAATTCACGCTCGAAGGCGGCCATGTTGCCGACGTTGGCGCCGCGAAACGCATAGATGCTCTGGTCGTCATCGCCGACCGCGAACACCGCGCCCTGCATGTCGCCGTGGCCGGCAAGCAGCTTCAGCCATTTGTACTGCAGATCGTTGGTATCCTGGAATTCGTCGACCAGGATGTGGCGGAAGCGCGACTGGTAGTGCTGGCGCAGCGGCTGGTTGCGCAGCAGCAGCTCGTAGCTGCGCAGCAGCAGCTCGGCGAAATCGACCACGCCTTCGCGCTGGCACTGCTGGTCGTACAGATCGTACAGTTCGACGAAGCGGCGGTTGTAGTCGTCGTTGGCTTCAACCTCGTGCGCGCGCAGGCCTTGCTCCTTGGCACCGTTGATGAAGTACATCAGGTTGCGCGGCGGATATTTCTCGTCGTCGACGTTGTGCGCCTTCAAAAGCCGCTTGATGAACGACAGTTGGTCCTGCGTATCGAGGATCTGAAAGGTCTGCGGCAGCCCGGCATCCCGATGATGGGCGCGCAGCAGGCGATTGCACAGACCGTGGAAGGTGCCGATCCACATGCCGCGCGTATTGATCGGCAACAGCGCCGACAGCCGCGCCAGCATTTCCTTGGCTGCCTTGTTGGTGAAGGTGACCGCCAGCACGCCGGCCGGTGACACTTGCCCCGTCTGGATCAGCCAGGCGATGCGGGTGGTCAGCACGCGGGTCTTGCCGGAGCCGGCGCCGGCCAGGATCAGCGCCGCCTGCGGCGGCAGAGTGACGGCGGCGAGTTGTTCGGGATTCAGGTTGCGCAGGAGGTTTTGCATCGCCGAATTATAAGCCCCACCCTCGCCGTCGGGCGGCCGCATGACAGTTGGCTCGGCGTAACAATGGTTTTCATTTTTATATCGCTTCGCCCATGCCGAATGGGTAGAATAAATTCAAGAACGGCCTGCCGGCCGCGTGCGTCCTGGACATGCGGGCGCTCCGCCAGGCGCGCGACATGGGCCCGCGACCAGGCCCACCATGCAGGCAACCCGCAGAAGGCGGCCGATGCAAGCTGATCCCTTATTCAGTCCGTTCCAATTCGCCGGCGTGCCGGCCATCGGGGATCGCCATGCTGGCCACCCTTGACCATCAGCTGACGACGATGGCGCGTCCGCGGCTGGCGGCGCTGCTGCTGCTGCTGATCGCCGTCATCGGCGCCCTCGATTACCTGACCGGTTTCCGGCTGTCGTTCGCGATCTTCTATTTCGCACCGATCGCGGTCGCCACCTGGTACGTCGGCGAACGCGCCGGTGCGCTGACCGCCTTCCTGTCGTTCTTCCTGTCGGCCAGCGCCGGGCTGATGAACGCCAGCGGCATCACCGACATGCAGCTGATCGTGCTGTGGAACGCGCTGACACCGCTGTTGCTGTTCCTGGTGATCGTCGCGCTGCTGCACAAGCTGAAAATGCGACTGCAGCAGGAACAGCGGCTGGCGCGCACCGACCACCTGACCGGCTGCCTGAACGCCCACGCGTTCATGCCGCTGTTGCAATACCACTTCGACCTCGCCGCGCGCGATGGTCAGCCGGTCACGCTGGCCTATATCGACCTCGACGACTTCAAGTCGATCAACGACACTCACGGCCACGACGAAGGCGACCGCGTGCTGAAGCTGGTGGCGCGTGTCTGGCTGGAATCCTGCCGGCGCACCGATCTGGTGGCGCGGCTGGGCGGCGACGAATTCTGCGTGCTGCTGCCCAATACCGACCAGAGCGGCGCCGCCAGCATTATCGCCAAGGCGCGCAACGCGCTGCTGGCGGCGTTCCGGTCGGAACACATGAACGTCACCTGCAGCATCGGTGCCGTCACCTTCCCCGGCGAAACGCTCGATACCCGGCGCGCGATCAAGGCCGCCGACATGCTGATGTACCGTGCCAAGAACCAGGGTAAGAACAGCACGGTGTTTTCACTATTCGTCCCCGGTCAGGACGGCGACGACGCCTCGGCCGCCAGCGCGTATCCGCGCCGCGGCCAGCCGCAGATCAGCGATCCGTGACGCCGGCAGTGCAAAAAAATGCGATGGCATCATATACTCCCAGGATTGCTATCCTATCGCTGGCTAAATAACTACGGATTCATAGCATACTCCCTCAGTAACCCGTGGCACCTAGCTAGTCCTCGCGCTCTCTGACGCCGACGCAACGGCGCCGCCGCTTGCGCGGCCGGCGCGAATCAGGACAATGGCGTTTTCCGTTCGCGCTGACCTCTGCCGATGCGCCCACTCTTCCGCCTTCCGCGCGCCTTGCCGCGCCACGCCCTGGCCGCCCTGCTGGCGATCGCGCTGTTCGCCGCCTGCCAGCATG
>JBATWJ010000178.1:0-3838 GCA_049672545.1 Burkholderiaceae bacterium | reverse complement strand
GTCGACCTCGACCCAGCGCTGGCGCGCCGCCAGCTGCGCGTGGCGCCACAATTCCTGCATGTCGTTGACGCGCGCGTTGGCGATCTGGGCGTCGTCCAGCCGGCGCGTGACCTCGTCGGCATCCAGTTCGGCGAAAACCTCGACGATCAGCGCGCGCAGGCTGTCGCGCGCATCGCTGCGGCGTGAGTTGGACGCGAAGCGCGGATCGGCAGCCAGCGCCGGCTGGTGCAGCACATGCTCGCAAAAGGCTTGCCATTCGCGCTCGTTTTGCAGCCCCAGCATCACGGTCTTGCCGTCGCCGGTCGGGAACGGGCCGTACGGATAGATGGTGGCGTGGGCGGCGCCGGCGCGCGGCGGCGGCGCTGCGCCGTCATACGCATAGTAGAGCGGATAGCCCATCCATTCGACCATCGCTTCCAGCATCGAAATGTCGATGCGGCGGCCGCGCCCGGTCTTGCCGCGCTCGATCAGCGCCGCCAGGATGTTGGTATAGGCGTACATGCCGGCGGCGATGTCGGCGATCGAGCAGCCGGCCTTGGCCGGCTCGTCCGGTGTGCCGGTGACCGACAGGAAGCCGGCCTCGCTCTGGATCAGCAGGTCGTAGGCTTTCTTGTCGCGGTACGGGCCATCGCTGCCGTAGCCGGAAATGTCGCAGACGATCAGGCGCGGAAACTGTTCGTGCAGCGCCTCGAACGACAGCCCGAGCCGCGCCGCCGCGCCCGGCGCCAGGTTCTGCACCAGCACGTCGGCGTCGGCCAGCAGCGCGCGCAGGACCGGTTCGGCTTGCGGCTGCTTGACGTCGAGCGTCAGGCTTTCCTTGGAGCGGTTGGTCCAGACGAAATGCGAAGCCAGCCCGTTGACGCGTTCGTCGTAGGCGCGCGCGAAATCGCCGACGCCGGGGCGCTCGATCTTGATCACGCGGGCGCCGAGGTCGGCCAGCTGGCGTGTGCAGAACGGCGCCGCGATCGCGTGTTCGAGAGTGACGACGGTGATGCCTTGCAGCGGGCGCATGGGGTTTCCTTAAAACGAGCGCGGCAGCCCGAGGATGTGTTCGGCCACGTACGACAGGATCAGGTTGGTCGAGATCGGCGCCACCTGGTACAGCCGGGTTTCGCGGAACTTGCGCTCGACATCGTATTCGTTGGCGAAGCCGAAGCCGCCGTGGAACTGCAGGCAGGCGTTGGCCGCTTTCCACGACGCGTCGGCCGCCAGCAGCTTGGCCATGTTGGCCTGTGCGCCGCACGGCTGGTGGGCGTCGAACAGTTCGCAGGCCTTGAATCGCATCAGGCTGGCCGCTTCGACATTGACGTAGGCTTTCGCAATCGGGAACTGCACGCCCTGGTTCTGGCCGATCGGGCGGCCGAACACCACGCGCTCGTTCGCGTATTTCGCCACCTTGTCGATGAACCAGTAGCCGTCGCCGATGCATTCGGCGGCGATCAGCGTGCGCTCCGCGTTCAGGCCGTCGAGGATGTACTTGAAGCCCTTGCCTTCCTCGCCGATCAGGTTTTCCGCCGGGATTTCCAGGTTCTCGAAAAACAGTTCGTTGGTTTCGTGGTTGACCATGTTCGGGATCGGCTGCACCGCCAAACCTCTGCCGACCGCTTCGCGCAGGTCGACCAGGAAGATCGACATACCCTCAGACTTCTTGGTGACGTCGGCCAGCGGCGTGGTGCGCGCCAGCAGGATCATCAGGTCGGAGTGCTGCACGCGCGAAATCCACACCTTCTGGCCGTTGACCACGTAGCGGTCGCCTTTTTTTACCGCGACGGTCTTGATCCTGGTGGTGTCGGTGCCGGTGGAAGGTTCCGTCACCGCCATCGACTGCAAGCGCAGTTCGCCGCTGGCGATCTTCGGCAGGTAGGTGCGCTTCTGCTGCTCCGAGCCATGCCGCAGCAGCGTGCCCATGTTGTACATCTGGCCGTGGCAGGCGCCGGAATTGCCGCCGCTGCGGTTGATTTCCTCCATGATCACCGAGGCTTCGGTCAGGCCGAGGCCGGAGCCGCCGTATTCCTGCGGGATCAGCGCCGCCAGCCAGCCGGCGGCGGTCAGCGCGTCGACGAATTCTTCCGGGTAGCCGCGCTGTTCGTCGATCCGGCGGAAATAGTCGGCCGGAAACTCCGCGCACAGTGCGCGGATGGCGTCGCGGATGTCCTGGTGGGCGTCGGGCGCGGATTGCATGGCGATGGTCCTGGCGGCGGGAAGGTGAAGGGGAGCGAAGAAGCGCAAGCCCGGCCAGTGTGCCGCCATTGGCGGCTGACGGCAATTCGCGATTGCCGAAGGGGGTGTTCAGCGGAACGGAAGCCGTTCTTAGACGGACGATTCGGACTGCGCAGTCAGCCGCTCCACCAGCTGGCGCGCGAACAGCGGCAGCGACTGCAGGCTGCGTACGCAGATCTGCAGGTCGCGCACCGCCCATTCGTCGTCCAGCCGGACGATGCGCAGCGCCATGGTTCTGGCGTAGCGCTGCGCCGCCGAATCCGGCAGGATGCCGATGCCGGCGCCGGCTTCGATCATGCGGCACAGCGCGTCGAAATTGCCGACCTGGATGCGGATCTTCAGCGGCCGGTTCAAGTCGGCGGCGGCGCGCTGCAGGAAGGCGTGGATCGCGCTGGCTTCCGGCAGGCCGACGTAGTCGCAATCGAGCGTCTGTTCGAAATGCACCGCGTCGCGCTGCGCCAGCGGATGGCCGAGCGCGGTCGCCAGCACCAGCCGGTCGCGCTGGTAGGGCAGCACCTCCAGGCCCTCGGTGCGGACGTTGCCGGCAACGATGCCGATGTCGGTGCGGCCGTCGCTGACCGCGCGCACGATGTCATGCGACAGCCGCTCGCGCAGGTCGATGCTGATGTCCGGGTGTTCGGCCAGGAAAGCCGGCAGCGCGTTCGGCAGGAAGTCGGTGATCGCGGTGGTGTTGGCGAAGATGCGCAGATGGCCCTTGATGCCGCGCGCGTATTCCTGCATGTCGCCGCGCAATTGTTCGAGCTGCTGCAGCACCAGCCGCGCGTGGTGCAGCAGCGCCTGCCCGGGCGGCGTCAGCGTCACACCCTGGCCGCCGCGATGCAGCAGGCGCACGCCGAAGCCGTCTTCCAGATTCTTCACGCGCGCGCTGGCGGCGGGCAGCGACAGGTGGCTGCGCTCGGCGCCGCCGGTCAGGCTGTTTTCCTCGGAAATGTTGACGAACAGGCGCAGGTCGACCAGGTCGAAATGCTGCGCCGGCGCGCGCGGAGCGGCTTTCCTGCTCACACGCAGCGGCCGCCGTCGACGTCGAGGCAGATGCCGCTGATGAAGGCCGCCTCGTCCGACGCCAGGTACAGCGCCGCGTGGGCGACGTCCAGCGCGGTCGAGAAGCGCCCGAGCGGGATCGTTGCCAGGAACTTCGCGCGCCGCTCGGCGTTCAGTTCGCCGCCGGCGAAATCCTCCGACAGCGCGGTGTCCGGGTTGAACACCGGATTGATGCAGTTGACGCGGATGTTGTCGGGGCCGAGTTCGGCCGCCATCGACTTGCTGGTACCGATCACCGCCGCCTTGCTGCCGTTGTACCAGGTGAGCCCCGGGCGCGGCCGCACGCCGGCGGTGGACGCGATGTTGATGAAGGCGCCGCCGCCCTGGCGCCGGAACACCGGCACCGCATGCAGCGCCGACAGGTAGATGCTCTTGACGTTGACCGCGTAGCACTTGTCGAAGTCGGCTTCGTCGACGTCCAGCAGCGGCCGGTTGCGATGGGTCCAGCCGGCATTGTTGACCATCACGTCGAGCCGGCCGAACGCCTGCAGCGTGCCGGCCACCAGCGCCGCCATGCTGGCGTTGGCGCTGACGTCGGCCGCCAGGAAGCGGGCGC
>JBATWJ010000177.1:0-1873 GCA_049672545.1 Burkholderiaceae bacterium | reverse complement strand
CGCGCGCGCGATCGACTTCGAAATGAAAAAGCGCGGGCTCGATCACGTCGATCTCGACATCAGCCACCAGCCGCCGGAATTCCTGAAGGAGCACTTCCCGACCATCTACGCGCGCTGTCTGGAATTCGGCATCGACATCACGAAGGAGCCGATTCCGGTCGTGCCGGCGGTGCACTTCACCTGCGGCGGCATCGTCACCGACACCTGCGGGCGCACCGACCTGCCGGGCCTGTACGCGGTCGGCGAGACCGCCTACACCGGTCTGCACGGCGCCAACCGGCTGGCCAGCAATTCGCTGCTGGAATGCCTGGTCGCCGGCCGCGCCGCCGCCCAGGACATCGAGCGCCAGCCGAAACGCAAGGCGCCGGCGCTGCCGGCCTGGGACGAGAGCCGCGTCACCAATGCCGACGAGGAAGTGGTGATCGCGCACAACTGGGAAGAGCTGCGCCGCTTCATGTGGAACTACGTCGGCATCGTGCGCACCACCAAGCGGCTGGAGCGCGCCCAGCACCGGATCGGCCTGTTGAAGGGCGAGATCGACGAGTATTACGCGCATTTCCGCATCACGCGCGACCTGCTGGAATTGCGCAACCTGGTGGATGTCGCCTGGCTGATCGTCAACAGCGCGCTGACGCGCCACGAAAGCCGCGGCCTGCACTACAGCCTCGACTATCCGGAAACGCTGGCCAAGGCGCTGCCGACGGTGCTGACCCCGCGCGCGCGGCGCTAGCGCTACCCGCCGCGATCGGCGCTACTGCCAGCCGTAGCGGCGCGCGTAGAAGCGCTTCATCGTCTGCACCACCGCCATGTAGCCGAGCAGGATCGCCGGCAGGAACGCGAAATACAGCGGCGGCAGCGGCTGCAGGCCGAAATAGCCGGCCAGCGGTCCCATCGGCAGCCACAGGCCGACCACCATGATCAGCGCGGTCATCGCCAGCAGCGGCGCGGCGGCGCGGCTCTGGAGGAACGGCAGCTTCGGCGTGCGGATCATGTGCACGATCAGCGTCTGCGTCAGCAGGCCGACCACGAACCAGCCGGACTGGAACAGCGACTGCTGCGCCGGCGTAGTGGCGCCGAACACGAACCACATCAGCGCGAACGTGGCGAAGTCGAACAGCGAGCTCAGCGGGCCGAAGAACACCATGAAGCGGCCGATTTCGCCCGGCTCCCAGCGCTGCGGCGCGCGCAGCAGCTCGTCGTCGACGCGGTCGAACGGGATCGCGATCTGCGACACGTCGTACAGCAGGTTCTGCACCAGCAGTTGCAGCGGCAGCATCGGCAGAAACGGCAGGAAGGCCGACGCCACCAGCACCGAGAACACGTTGCCGAAATTGGAGCTGGCGGTCATCTTGATGTACTTCAGCATGTTGGAGAAGGTGCGGCGCCCTTCCAGCACGCCCTCCTCCAGCACCATCAGGCTCTTTTCCAGCAGGATCAGGTCGGCCGCTTCCTTGGCGATGTCGACCGCGGTATCGACCGAGATGCCGATGTCGGCGGCGCGCAGCGCCGGCGCGTCGTTGATGCCGTCGCCGAGGAAGCCGACCACGTGCCCGCCATCCTTCAGCAGCCGCACGATGCGCTCCTTGTGCGCCGGCGTCAGCCGCGCGAACACGTTGTGCGTCTCCAGCGCCTGCGCCAGCTGCGCGTCGTTCATGCGCTCCAGGTCGCCGCCCAGCAGTATTCCCTGCTGCGCCAGTCCGACCTCGCGGCAGACCTTGGCGGTGACCAGATCGTTGTCGCCGGTCAGCACCTTGACCGCGATGCCATGCTCGGCCAGCGCGCGCAGCGCCGGCGCCGTCGACTCCTTCGGCGGATCGAGGAAGGCGACGTAGCCGATCAGCGTCAGCCCGCGCTCGTCGGCGACGCTGTACGC
>JBATWJ010000176.1:0-20698 GCA_049672545.1 Burkholderiaceae bacterium | reverse complement strand
TTCCTGGCCGGTGCGATGCAGCCGCGCGACCTGCGCGCGCAAGCGGCGGCGGCCGGCCGCAACGGCCAGTATCCGTTCGCCAGCATCGTCAGCTGCATCGATTCGCGCGCCGATCCGGCGCTGCTGTTCGACCAGGGCATCGGCGACCTGTTCATCGCCCGCGTGGCCGGCAACGTCGTCAATCCCGACATCCTCGGCAGCCTGGAATACGCGTCGGCGGTGGCCGGCAGCAAGGTGATCGTGATCCTCGGCCATACCCATTGCGGCGCGGTCAAGGGTGCTTGCGACGAGGTCGCGCTCGGCAATCTGACCCAGTTGCTGGAGCGCTTGAAGCCGGCGGTGACCGCTACCGCCAGCGCGCCGGGCACGGAGCGCAGCGGCAAGAATAGCGCCTTCGTCGATGCGGTGGCGGAAACCAACGTGCACCTGACGGTGCGCCAGTTGCTGGCGCAAAGCCCGGTGCTCCGGCAGATGGTGGAAAAGGGGCAGCTGAAGGTGGTCGGCGCGATGCTGGACGTCGAAACCGGCCAGGTGCGCTTCGAATGAGCCGGCGTCCGGAAGATACTCCCCGTGTGGGGCCTCTATGCCGGGCGCTAGCCGGCCGTTTCTAATCCATACTCCCTAGTGAGCTGAGCGCCCGCGCAGCGCCGCAGTGCATTCACGCACCAGCGCCGGGCCACGGTAGATCAGGCCGGTGTACAGCTGTACCAGCGCCGCGCCGGCATCGATCTTCGCCCGTGCGCCGGCACCGTCGACGATGCCGCCGACGCCGATGATCGGCAGCGCGTCGCCCAGCTCGGCACGCAATTGCCGGATCACGCTGTTGGATGCCTCGAACACCGGCCGCCCGGACAGACCGCCGGTTTCGTCCGCATGCGGCAGGCCGGCCACCGCGCCGCGCGCGACGGTGGTGTTGGTGGCGATCACGCCATCCATGCCGTGCCGGGTCAGCGCGCCGGCGATGATCTTGATCTGCTCGCCGTCGACATCCGGCGCGATCTTCAGCGCGATCGGCACATAGCGCGCATGGCGGTCGGCCAGTTCGCGCTGCGCTTGCTTCAATTGGCTCAGCAACGCGTCGAGCGCATCGGCATCCTGCAGCTGGCGCAAGTTCTTGGTATTCGGCGACGAGATGTTGACCGTCACGTAGCTGGCGTACGGATAGACCTTGCGCAGGCAGATCAGGTAATCGTCGGCGGCGCGCTCGATCGGGGTGTCGGCGTTCTTGCCGATGTTCAGGCCCAGCACGCCTTCCTTGTGCTGGAAGAAGCGCGACGCCTGTACGTTGGAAACGAAGGCGTCGACGCCGCCATTGTTGAAGCCCATGCGGTTGATGATCGCCTGCGCGCGCGGCAGCCGGAACATGCGCGGCTGCGGATTGCCCGGCTGCGGGCGCGGCGTCACGGTGCCGATCTCGATGAAGCCGAAGCCGAGCGCGGCCAGGCCGTCGATGTAGGCGCCATCCTTGTCCAGCCCGGCGGCGAGGCCGACCGGATTCGGGAAATCGATCCCCATCACGCGACGCACATCGGGCTGCGGGCGAGCCAAGGCGCGGCCGAGGCCGCAGTCGGCGGCGCGCTTCAGCGATGCCAGCGTCAGGTTGTGCGCCGCTTCGGCGTCCATCGCAAACAGCAGCGGGCGCGCCAGCGCGTAAAGAAAATTGTCGGGTGCGGTCATGGCAGGGAGAAAGTGGCGGCGCAAAACGGCCGCCATTGTAACGCGGACAACGTGCGCTGCCGCGCTTGTGCGGCAGGCGCCGCTACATCAGGCTCCAGCGTCCCTGGCGCAGCGCCTCGAGCGGCCGGAAGTTGATCTTGTAGGCCATCTTCGGGCTTTCCTCGATCCAGTAGCCGAGATAGACGTAGGGCAGGCCGAGCTGGCGCGCCTGCGCGATCTGCCACAGGATGTTGAAGGTGCCGAACGAGGCGCCGGCGATGTCCGGATCGTAGAAGGTGTAGACCGACGACAGGCCGTCGTCCAGCAGGTCGATGATGCTGACCATGCGCAGTGCGCTGCCGGTGTCGCGGAATTCGACCAGCCGCGTATTGACCTTGCTCTGCAGCAGGAACTGCGCGTACTGCTCGCGGCTGTCCTGGTCCATGCCGCCGCCGGCGTGGCGCGCCGCCTGGTAGCGCAGGTACAGGTCATAGTGTTCGGGCAGGTAGATGAGGTCGGAAATGCGCGCCGTCAGCGACTGATGGCGTTGCCAGGCGCGGCGCTGGCTGCGGTTGGCGGCGAAGCGTTCGGCCTGTACCCGCACCGGGATGCAGGCGGCGCAGCCGTCGCAGTAGGGCCGGTAGGTAAAGATGCCGCTGCGGCGGAAGCCGCTTTTCACCAGCTGCGAATAGACGTCGGCGTTGATCTGGTGCGAGGGCGTCGCCACCTGCGAGCGCGCCTGCCGCTGCGGCAGGTAGCTGCAGCCGTAGGGTGCGGTCGCGTAGAACTGCAGCGTCGAGAAGGGAACGTCTTTCAGGTGGGTCATGAGCGTTCGGGGACAACGAGAGCGACGCTTCCAATGTACACGGATGGCGCGGGCGGCGCAAAAGTTTCGCGGCGCGGGCGGCACCGCGCCGTTCGTGCGTTACGCGTACAGCGGCAGCGGTTGCCAGCAGGCGATCGGCGGCTGCTCGATCGCGCCGGCCAGATGGGCGATGAATTCGGCACGCGCGATCGGCTCGGCGCCCAGCGACGCCAGGTGGGCGGTCTCCTGCTGGCAGTCGATCATCGCCACGCCGTGGCGGCGCAGGAAGTGCACCAGGTAGGCCAGTGCCACCTTGGAGCCGTCGTTGACGCGGGTAAACATCGACTCGCCATAGAACATGCGGCCGATCGCCACGCCGTAGGCGCCGGCCACCAGCTCGCCGTCGCGCCACAGCTCGCAGGAATGCGCGTAGCCGCGCCGGTGCAGCGCGCCGTAGCCGGCGATGATGTCGTCGCTGATCCAGGTACCGGCGGCGCTGCCGTCACGCTCGATGCGCGGTGCCGCGCAGGCCCGCATCACCGCCTCGAACGCGGTGTCGAAGCGCACTTCCCAGCGGCGCTCGGCGCGCAGGTCGTTGTCGATCTTCTTCAGGGTCTTTTTCAGACTGTCGGAAATTCGCAGGCGCTCGGTCCACAGCACCATGCGCGGGTCGGTGCTCCACCACAGGATCGGCTGGCCGTCGGAAAACCACGGGAAGATGCCGTGCCGGTAGGCGTCCAAAAGCCGCTCCGGCGACAGGTCGGCGCCAGCCGCCAGGAGGCCCGGCGCGCCATCCGCTTCGGTCAGCGCCCGCTCCACCGGCGGGAACGGCGTATCGGTCTGCAGCCACGGGATCACGCGCCGCCTCCGGCCGGACAGGACGGCACTGCTCGTGGATCACTCATATACTGATAGGGAGTAATTTCAATGGTGCTCGTGGATGCTGCCGGATAGACCGAAAAAACGGCATACCCCATCAATCCGGGCGCCGCATCGAGCGCACGATGTCTTCCGTGTGCAGCCTGAAACCGCCGCCTTGGCGCCGGATCCGTTCCAGATCGGCGAAAAAGAATTTCAGCGTCTGGCTGACGGTCGGGAAGGCGATCTCGTCCCAGGGGATCTGCGCCTCGGTGAACATCTGCACTTCCAGGCTTTCGGTGCCGGCGGCGTAGTCGAGATCCAGGAGCGTGGCGCGATAGAACATGTGGACCTGGTGCACGCGCGGCACGTTCAGCAGTGAAAACAGTTCATGCAGTTCGATGCGGGCGCCGGCTTCTTCCAGCGTTTCGCGCGCCGCCGCCTCGCCGGTGGTCTCGTCGTTTTCCATGAAGCCGGCCGGCAGCGTCCAGTAGCCGTAGCGCGGCTCGATCGCGCGCCGGCACAGCAGCACCTGCACTTGCCCATCCTGCTGCCAGACCGGAATCGAGCCGATCACCATCTTCGGGTTCTGGTAATGGATGGTGCCGCAGTGATTGCAGACGAAGCGCGGACGATTGTCGTCCGGCGGAATCAGCAGCGCGACCGGATGGGCGCATTCGGAACAGAATTTCATGAACGGGAAGCGGGTCGGTAGGGATGCGTCGGCGCGCAGGGTGCTGGAAGTGTATCACCGCATCCGCAATGGGATTTGCAATGTCGGCCGATACGCTGTATAGTTCAACTCTTCAGACGCGGGGTGGAGCAGTCTGGCAGCTCGTCGGGCTCATAACCCGAAGGTCACAGGTTCAAATCCTGTCCCCGCAACCACAGTTATTCCACAAGCGCCGGCCAGTCCGGCGTTTTGTATTTCTGCAGTCAGCATGCCGTTTTCCGGCAGCATCCTCACTTCACCGATCAGCGCCTTCAAGGCTTCGCGCGCGGCCGCTATGTCGTCGACGGCTTCCAGCTGGGCAACCAATCCCTGATAGATTTCCTTGGCGCGCGGCAGCAGCTGCGTCGGCTCGAATTGCTCGATCGTCTTCAGCTCCTGCTGGGCCGCGGCCGCCTGGCGCTCGGCTTCTTCCAGTACGGCCTTGGTGGTGGCGGTGACGATGCCGGCCTTGATGGCCGCCATCAGGTTGTCGAGTTCCTTCTTCGCGGTGGCCAGGCGTCGACGTGCGTTGGCCGGGTCCGGCTTGGCCAGCTTCAACAGATTGCGCGCTTCGGCTTCGAAGGCGCGGTAGGCGTTTTCGGAAAGCAAGGTTTCCTTCACGCCGGCCAGCAGCACGCGCTCGATCGTGGCGCGCTTGACCTTCAGGCCGTTGCTGCAGACCGAGGCGCCGCGATCCTTGTGCGTGGCGCAGCCGTAGTGGTCGCGGCCCTGGATGACGAAGGCACCGCCGCAGCTGCCGCACTTCAGCAGGCCGGAGAACAAGTACTTCGGGGCGCGGCCGCCTGGTCCCTTGCCCGCGTCGCGCTTGCTGGCGGTGTCGCGCTTGGCGGCGCGCGTGCGGGCTTCGCAGGCGCGCCAGGTGTCGTCGTCGATGATCTTCAGCTCGGGTGAATCGATGATCACCCACTCCGACTGCGGCCGCATCGTGCGGCGCCGGCGGCCGGTGAGCGGGTCTTTGGTCCAGGCGGTGCGGTTCCAGACCTGGCGGCCGTTGTAGATCGGATTGCCGAGCATGCCGACGCCCTTGCTGTCGGGATACAGCGCTGAGTGCGCCCAGGTGCCGCCGCGCGGACTGGGCACGCCCTGGCGGTTCAGCTCGTCGGCGATCTGGCGCGGCGAACAGCCCAGCGCGTAGCGTTCGAAGACGTAGCGCACCCAGCGTGCCTCGTCTTCGTCGATCACCTTCTTCGATCCCTTGCCATCGCTTACACTGGTGTAGCCGTAGGGCAGGCCGCCGGCGCTGTAACCGTCGAGCGCCTGCCCCATCAATCCGCGGTGCGTCTTCTTGGCCAGGTCGTCGAGGTAGAACTCGGACATCAGGCCGCGCAGGCCGGTCTCCAGCTTGTAGCCGTCGCGCTCGGTGTCGACGCTGTCGGACACACCGATCACGCGAATGCCGGCGAACTTCAGGCGCCGGATCGTCTGCGCGCATTCGATGTGATCGCGAGACAGCCGCGACAGATCGTCGACCAGCAGCACGTCGAAGGCGTCGACGGCCGCCGCGTCGAGCATGGCCTGGTAGCCGGGCCGGTCGCTGCGGGCGCCGCTGATCGCCTGGTCCTGGTACAGCGCCGGCGTCGGCCAGCCCATGCGCTCGCAGTAAACCTCGATGTTGCGCAGCTGGTCGCGGATCGACGTCTCGCGCTGGGCGTCGGACGAAAATCGGCAGTAGGCGGCGACTCTCATTTCGGGGCTGGCTTCGGCTGCTGTGGGTTCAGGTGGTTTTTAACTGCCTGCTGGGCAAGCAGCTTGATGATTGCGAGAAAGGCTGGGTGCATATCTTACGCCCCCTGATCCATCTGCTGCGGCGAGGCCTTGATGGCGTCTTGTGTGTTAGCCATTTGCTGCCCCGGCATCGGTTTGAACAGAATCGGACGCACCGGCCACAGATCGCCAGCATCTTCAATCCACCAGGAACCGGTCGGCCATTCGCCTTGATACCGGCACGGAAACACGCCGGCGCTGCCGGCCTGAATCGCAAGGAAGGTTGTGCCGTCCTTCGGGCAATACGTAATGTCGCGCCAGCCGAGTGCCTGCAGCCCGTAGTACGCATCGACCGCAGTCTGCAGAAGAACGACTTCGCCTTTATCCCGCCAGTCTTTCTGTCGCTTCGCGGCATCGCGCCACATATGCGAAATACAGAAATCTTCCATCACGCTTCCCCCTTCGGCTGCTCGGCTGGCTGCGCTGTCTCGTTCAGGGCGGCGTCGATCGCGGCGCGCATTTTATCGTTGCTCATTGCGGCGCCCCTTGGCTGAGATAGCGATGTCTCCTTGCTTGCGGCGAGATTCATTTTTCTAACTACGGCGATGGCGATTTTCTCAGCCAATTGGTCCTGTTCTCGGTTGCGCCGCCGGACTTCCTGCCTTGCCGCACATAGTGGGCAGCACATCCTCATCTGCCATTCCCAGTCGTAGTGCTCCTGCTTGTCTCCACATGGCGGCATCGGTGCTTCTGCGACACGTTCGGCAAACGACAGCTTCCGTGTGCGCTTGTAAGGCCAGATCATCGCGCCCCCTTGCTTGCGGTAGTGGCGGCGCTACAGGCTTCATCTGGCGTGTCGCCTTGCCCTTGGGCGATGATTTCCCGATTAGGATCGGACTCGCGCAGATTGCTGCACAGCCAAGCCATCCAGCCGGTGTGTCGGGTGTAGGCCAGCTCGAAATAGCAATATGGGTTTTCATCGAGCCTTGCTGCATGATCGGCAATCAAGGCGCGAATCGGGTCAGCATCCTCCTCTTGATCCGTCACCTGCGCGGCTGGCAGGTCTTGCAGGGCGCGGATGCGGGCAGACGCCTCCCGCGATAACGTGTCCCATAAGCTGCCTGGAATCCATTCTCGGCCCGCCATGTCATGACGCTCGGCGGCTTGAGCCGCTTCTTCCAGCGCATCATTCCTTGCCGACGCTACCTGAGCAGTCAAAGTGCGGGCCTTGCGCAGCACATGATCATTTGCATCTGGAAAGGAGCTTGGCAGGCAGTTCAATTCTTTTGCCACCTGCCAGAACAGCTCCTGCCATACTTTATCTTTGGCATCCATCAGCTTCCCCTCCGCGGAAACGGCCACGCCGAGTTCGCATATGCATCTGCAGGTGCCGCCGGCTTGGCTTCTTCCTGCGGCTCGGCCGCCGGCTGGACCTTCTCCAGGTCGTCGCGTGTCAGCTGAGCATGGTTGGATTTGCCGACCGTCACGACATAGGCGCCGTCGACGGCAGAAGAGATCGTGCCGGTGCGGCCGCAGCACTTGCGCGCCTTGCCGTTCGGGCCTTTGAGACCATCCTTGATGCGCACCGTGTCGCCGATCGCGAGGGGCTCGTGGCTATCCTTTGCGGGTTCCGCAGGATCTGCGGCGGCGGCAGGATCCGCATGCTCCTCAGTCGGCTCTGGCTGTTTGGCCTGATCTTCAGGCTCGGCCGGCGGTGCCGGCGGGTACAGTTCGGCGCGCACCTGCTCGATGTCGATGCCGTGCGCGCTGGCTAACTCGGCAAGCTCCTGATATTCGTCGTCGCGGCCGTTGGTCCTGTCGATTTCCCAGGTGGCGACCGAGATAAGAAATGAGGTGCACAGGTCCAGCAGCATGCATTCCACCGTCGGCCTTGAGGCGGTATCGATCATCTTGGTGATCGCTTCATGGTCGCAGCCGTCCGGGTAAAACTCCGACAATTCTGTGAGAACGGGATATTCGGACAGGAAGGTTTTAGCGATGTACCGGAGCGCAGCGTCGGTGATGCCGTTATTCTTCGACCGAATCCGGCGGTAGGTTTCGAGGCGCAGCGCGGTCTCTTCGTCGGCGCGGCGGTTGCGAGCCTCAGCCTCCGCGGCCTTTTGCGCGCGCTTTGCGATCTGTTCCGCGGTTTCGGGTTCTTCAGATTGCTCGTTCTGCCGGTCGATCTCTGCCTGCTCGGCTTCGGTGTAGCAGATGCAGGCGCGCTCCAGCGCTGCCTGCATCGCGGTCTTCAAGTAGACGCCGGTCAAGCTTCCGTCGCTGAGCCGAAGAAATGCAACTGTCGGCGGGAGTTGGTCGTGCGAGAGGACTTCATCGAGGCGCTGGTAACGCTGGCTGCCGGATTTTTCCCGGTCCATCGAATACAGCTGCTCGTAATCAAGACTGTGATCGGCACTAGTTCTTAGGTTTTTGCCTTCCGTTGACTCGTAATCAAAAATCGGTATGCCGTCGCTGGCGGCGGTGGTCTCGATCCGTGCGTAACTAGCCTTGCGCTTCTGATCGAAACAATCCGGATCAGTGCAGACGTCTGGATGCGCGTCCGGGTAGATCTCCGGCTGATTGCCGCAGCGCTTCGGGCATGCGGCGCAGCTCCCGGCGCCGGGCAGCAGTTCGGCATCGTCGATCGACCAGGGCGCTTTAGACAGATGCAGCGTAAAGTTGTGGCTGATGTGGTTCTGCGCGGTCCGGTACGACATCGGTTCGCCGCCGTTTCTGCCACAGACATCCTTGATCGCGCGCACCTGCAGCTCGGGCACCGGGATGCGGGCGATCAGCAGCGCGGTGCTGGCCGACAGCTTGCCGTCGTAGAACGCCTCGCGCGCGTCCGGCGTCAGCGCGCACAGCTTCAGGCGGCCGTAGATGTACGAACGGCTCTTGCCGACTTTCTCGGCGACCTGGTCGGCGTTCAGATGCAGCTCCGACATCATCCGCTCGTAACCCTCGGCCTCTTCGATCGGGTGGACGTCTTCGCGCTGCAGGTTTTCGACCAGCTGGAATTCCAACACCTCGGCGTCGGACATATCGCGCACGATCGCCGGGATGCTGTCCTTGCCGGCCAGCAGCGAGGCACGGTAGCGGCGGGCGCCGGCGACGATCTCGACGCGGTGGGCCGGCTCGCCGTCTTCATTGGCCAGTGGCCGCACCAGGATCGGCTGGCCGACGCCGGAGCGATTGATGCTCTCGGCCAGCTCGCCCAGCGCGGTTTCGGAAAAGCGCTTGCGTGGATTAGTCTTGCTCTCGCGGATCAGATCGAGCGGGATGATGCCGAAAGCGGGTTCAACGATGGTGTTCATGCGGGGCTCCTGGAGTTGTCGGGCGTCGCGCCCGGAAGGGGTTGCGCTGCGCCAGGCGCCGCCTGGCCGTAGTGTTCGTCCAGCTTCGTCAGCATCTGGCGCAGCACCGCGCGCAGGTCGCGCTTGCCCCAGAACGTGATGGCAGCGCTGTCGTCGTCGCCGGGACGGTGCATGAATGGGCCGGCCTTGTTGGAGCCATCCGGCAGCGTGACGGGCAGTTCGAGATAAAGGCGCAGGCCGGTGTAGGATCGTCCGTCGATCTCTTTGCTGATGATCTCGATTCGATCCGTCATTTCTTCGGCGTAGATGTTCACTCTCATAAGGCGATCCCTTCGGGGGTGGTGGTGGCGGGGGCGGAAAGCGGAACGGCCTGGTAGACGTCGCCGGCGTCGACGCGGCGATTGACTTCGGCGAGGGCGGCACGCACCTGGTCTTTGGTGGCCAGGGCCAGCTGCTCGTCGTGCAGCTCCAGCGCGTCGCGCACGGCGTTGATGCCTTCGCCGTCGTAGCGCCAGGCGCCGGTGCGCTGGCCGCGCTGGTGGGCGCGGAAAGCGGCGTCCAGCGCCTTGATGACGTAGGGCTCGTATTCGCGGCCGAAGCCGTGTTCGGTGAGGATCAGCGCGACGTTGAGCGAGACGGCGACCACGGACCAGTGTTCCTCGCTCGATGCGCCTTGCGTCATGGCGTGGAAGCTGATCCAGTAGGCCAGCTGCAGGTCGGTGCGGGCGTCGTTGCCGATCGGCCGGGCATTCTCGGCGCGGTCCTGCATGCGCAGGAACACGGACAGGCCGCCGGCGGGATCGATGCGGCGTGGGCGGTGCTGTTTGCGGCGGAGTGTTCTCATGACGACTCCTTCGCACGCAACGCAATACGGAATTCCGCTTCCGGCCGCGCGTTGCATGCCCAGCTGTATGCGGCCCAGGCCTCATCGAACGACACGAAAAAGGCGGTGGTGACCCAGTCTTCCGCGCCGAACCTCTGCAGGCGCCAGTCGGCGGACACGGCCGAATCGGCAGCCTCGGACCCGGCCGGCGCGGGCGGCTTCAGAGCGGCAAGCAGCCGCGGGTCGGTGTTCAATCGCAGGGCGGCCAGGTTGAACACGGCGGCGCCGACGTGCTCGTTCAAGGCGCGATTCGGCACGAGCGTATAGTCCCCGGCAGCAGCTGTGGCGCCGCCTGCAGCCTGTTCGAGCCGCGCGATCTCGCGTGCGAGGCACTTCTGCGCATCTTTCAGCGCGGTCAAAACGGCGGCGCTCATTGCAGCCCCGCCAGTTCTTTGAAGCGCGACAGGAACTCGGCCTCGGCCACCTGCGGCCGCATCGGGCGGATGCGCTTGTGCATCGGCTCGATGCCGGTCAGGATCACCCAGGGCTGCGCGTCGGGCGGCATCAGGTCGCGGCGCTCGGTCGCCAGCACCGTCAGGTCGGCGCGGCGCACGGCGTCATGGCAGCCGTCCGGTGAGCAGGGCGAGAGGCCGAGGCTCTTGTAGATCGCGGCCTGCATCACGCTCTCGCGCTCGCGGAACGGGCGCATCTCCGGCTGGTGCTTCAGCGGCTGCACCATGTCGCCGAGGTAGGCCTCGGCGGCGTCGTGCAGCAGGCCGTGCAGCTGCCATTCGCGCGGCATGATGCCGGCGACCAGGATCGAGTGCTGCGCGACGGTATACGGCGTGCGCGTGTGGCCGCCAAAGCGGTTGATCAGCGACAGCGCGCGGGCGATGTCGGTGATGGTGATCGACTCCGGGTCGGGCTCCAGCAGATTCACGTAGCGGCCGGAGACGGTCTGAATGCAGTTATGGATATTGGGTGTCATGAGGTGGTGGCTCAAGAGGTTGGCGGGCGCGCTCAGGAAACGTCTTCGGGCACGAGGAAAGAGAGGGTGAATTCGAACTCGGGCCGGCTGATGCGGACATGCCAGTCGGCGTGATAGCGGGCGCGCGGCGGGTAGGCGCGGATCGGCGTGCCGATGGTGTAGCCGGCATTGCGCAGCGCGTTGAAGACGCGCAGGACCGGGCTGTCGCGGTCTTCATCCGGCAGCGCGCGCGGCGCCGGCGGGACGATGCGATCGGCCAGCTTTTGCAGAGCCAGCGACGAGGCGGGGACGGGGTTGTTCATCGCGACCTCGCGCGGTTGATGGCCTGCTGCGCCTGCAGCTGGGCGACCAGGTCGGGATGCCCGGACGGCGCCGGCACGATGATGGCGTAGCGCCGTGGCGGTATCGGCAGGAAGTCGGCCGCGCCGGTCATGCGGGCCAGACGTATCGACGCAGGCTCCGCGAGCAGCTGCTTGATCGCCTGGATCAGCTCGCGGCTGAGCGGGGCACCATACGTCCCGGCGGGCGCTGTGCAAGCGCGCATGCCATCGGCATGCCCGTTCGTATTCCCTTCGCCCGGCAAGGCCGGGCGCTGGTTAATCGCCTTGATCAGGTTCGCCCGCGCAGCGGCGCGCTCGGCTTCGTCGTCGGCCGGCAGGCGCGCCGCCGGCTTTCCCAGCCCTCGGGCCGCTATATACGCGTGCCCGCGCAAGCCACAGAGGGGGTCGGGAGCCGAAGCGCGCACGCGCACCTTGCCGGGGATCCAGTAGGACTCACCGGCGCTCATGACGGCCTCCGCTCGATCGGCAGCACGGCGACGCTGCACAGGCCGCCGAAGCGCTCCAGCTCGGTGGCGTGGATCGCGGTGCTGCTGCGGCCGAGGGCGAAGAACCGCAGCGTCGGCTTGCCGGGCCGGTTGACCGTCACGCGCCAGGCGGCCGTCATTTGGTCACCTCGGCGGGTTGTGCAGACGTCTGGACTCCCTTGCTCGGGTCGTAAACCCATTTGTCATGCTTGGGGCCGGGCCAATAGCCGTGCTGGACCAGCGTGTGATGGTAGTAGTCGCGGCCTTGATGAAAGTACAGCTCTGGCGGGGTGGTGGCGAGGAAGCGACGGATGATCTCGCGGCCGATTTTTTCTGCTATTGCGCCTGCGTCAGGAGTGGTATGCGGCGCAGGGTTGGCTTGGGCGACGTGCCAGAGGGTCGCGAGATGAGTGTCAGTGACGTTCTGCAGCTGATCGGTGTCGATCTGGATGGTGATGCTGTGTTGCATGGCGGCCTCCGTGGCAGAATGAAATTTTTTCAACGGGGAAAGAAATGACTGCGGAGATCGTCAAGGCGCTGCTGGAGCTCTTGAAGCTGGCGCCACGTTATTTCGTGGCGTTCGGCGTGGTGGCGGGGGTCCTGTTGTATGCCGACGAGCAACTGCTGCAGCACCTCGGCGTTGCCCAATTTGCAAAGGACAATCGCTCGGTGATGGGGTTGGCGTTGCTGGGTTCGATCGCGCTGCTGCTGGTGGGCGTATGTATCCGTGCCGGTGCGCTGGTCGACACCTGGAGGCGAAAGCGGAAGTTCCAGCAGCGTATGACGGAGCGCCTGCACGCTCTGACTGAAGACGAAAAGCAGATACTCCGGTTCTACATAGGCCAGGAGACGCGCAGCAATACACTGCGTATCGACGATGGCGTCGTGCAGGGTTTGGTAGCCGCGCGGATCATTTACCGTGCCGCCGCGCAGGGCAGCATCATCGAGGGGTTTGCGCACAACATCAGCGATTTCGCCTGGCAGTACCTCAACGAATATCCGGACCTGCTCGACGGCAGTACGGATATCGCACGAACCGACCGGCACATAAGCCTCTACTGACGCGCTGCCGTGGGGTGTTGTCTTGGTTGAAAAAAAGCGGGGATGCTGCAAGGTGGCCTCCGGTTTCTGGGTGGAAACGGAGGCAGAATAGCGTAACGCTAAATTTAGTGCAAGGATAAAATAGCGTAACGCTACTTCAATTTAATTTTGTTTGTGCAATAGTTGAAACGCTGCATCAAATTGTGCTGATGCCAATCACGGGGGGCGAGTAAATGAAGCTATTGATCGCGGTTGGAGTGTTTTCGATGGCCTGCGCAGCGGCCACTGCTGCGCCAGCGGACGTCGTGCTGAAGCGGGTTCCCGGCCAAGTTTTCTTCAGTGCCGATAGCGCCGTGCCGGCGCCGCAAGTCAAGGGCCGCAAGGGAAGCAAGCGCGTCGGTGGTCGTGGCAGCAGCGGCAAGGGTGGCCGCTATGTCGGTGGGCGGTAGCGGAGACCACCATGAAAATTGGCGTCCGGAAACCATCGTTGAAAAAGATGATCGCCGCGCGCACGTCGCCGAAGCGCTTCGTGCGTCACAAACTCGGCCTCAAGGCGCCGCGCGGATGGGGGTGGTTGACCAGTCCGAAGCGCGCCGCCTACAACAGGGTCTACTCCCGTACCTCAATAAGTCTCTGGGCGCTGCTAACGAAGCTGTTCAAGTAGTTGGTTATAGCTACCGGGATGCGGGTTGGGAAGGGGTTAATCCTTGCGCGTGGCTTTTAGCTTGGTTCCGTCGGAAAAAACGATCGTATCTGGCTTGAAGCGGGTCGTGTATTTCCCTTCCTCCAAGTTGGCCAGCGCCTTATGCTCGCGTAAGAATTCGTTGAACTTACGCTCACCAGTCCAACTCGCTGTAGAGCCTGCCTTGATGCCGTCGTCGTAAGAGAAAATGATGCTGCCGACTTCCTTGTCAAAGATGTCGTAAAAGGCCACTTCGCCGGAAATGCCAGCGATGTCCTTTTCGCTCTTGTTTTCAAACCCTAGCTTGATCACCTGCACCGCGGAGTAGCGGCGGCGATCGAAATTTTCTGGTAGCAGCGTTTTTTCGAGCACCGTGACTGCTACGGCACCGTTTACTTGTTGCTGGAACGCCTCTTCTTCGGCCGCCAGCTTGGCCTTGAGCGCGGCTTCCTCGGCATCTCGCTTTTTTTCGGCCGACAGCCATTCCCTCTGCTTCTTGATCGCATCACCAATAGTTACGCCGAGAGGGGTGTCGGTCTTGCCGGCAAAGGCGTTCGCCAACATGGTACGCATCATGTAGCCAGCTACCAGAGTGCGCTCCTCTTCGGTTATTTTCTGCATAGCCGTCTGCATTTTTTCTTTATCGGCGTCTGCGGTGGAAAGCATGGTCGCACGGGGGTCGCTACATCCGATAAGGAGTGTTGTGACGATTGCAAGCAAGAGCATCTGTTTCATGATTCCTCCCCAGGTATGTGGCTTTGCATAGGTTAGCGCCTCGGTCGCCGTTTTTTCCGGTGTTCCACCATGACCCCAATAATCTCCAGGTGCTCCACGTCGCTGCGCATAGTCGGGTAGTCAGGGTTCAGCGGGACGAGTTCGAAAATCATGTTGCCATTCTGATCCATCCCGCGCGGTCGATATTTTTTAAACGTCGCTTCCTCGTGCGTGTTGCGGGCCACCACGAAATCTCCCGGGGCCGGCGCTACCTCCGGGTCGACGATGATGCGGTCGCCGGGGTGGAACTCTGGCAGCATTGAAAGCCCGTCGATTTCCAGTGCGAAGGCCCAGCGCGAATACCCGCTTTGATCGTCGATAAATTCGACCGCGAAGCCGGCGCCCGGTGGGTATGGGTCGGCGATCTCTTGCAGGTTCCCTGCTTGCACAGCTGAAATTACGGGAATGGTGCGCGCGCCGATTGTCGCGGCGCGCACGTTCATATCGTAAAGGCCGCCGCGTTCGTTTTGCATGACCGCGGCAGCTCCAACATCTTCGTCGGGCCGATCCATCCATCCTGGCGGCTCGCCGCATATCTCTTCGATTTGACGACACGTGCCAGGTCGCATTCCTCTGGGCTTTCCGGTGCGGGAATCGGGCGACGCATTCAGCCATTGACTCACTTGAGCAGGGCTTTTTTCGATCTTGGACGCAAGAGCGCTAACTCCCCCGAACTTGGCAACCAGTTGAGCAAGGCGTCTGCGGCGAACATCTTCGACTGTCAGGAACATGCCGCCATTCAATAGCAAAACGCTAAAATTGGGAATTCGCGTTACGCTATTGCTCTTTTTTAGCGTATCGCTAATAATTGAGCGCATGCAACTACTCGACTACGTAAAGCCAAGCGGCGCCCAAGCGGCGCTAGCAAAGGTGCTATCCGTCCCGTCGGCGCTGATCAGCCAATGGGCGCGCGGTGTGCGCAAGATTCCACTGTCTCGCTGCGTCCAGATCGAGCAGGCCACCAACTCCGCCGTGACCTGCGAAGAGCTCCGTCCGGATATGGCGGAGTACTGGGCATACCTGCGTGGAGCGCGTAAATGATCCGCGCCGGAGTGCCTCTCTTTTTTTGCCCAATTTTTCATCATTGATTTTTGTCAAAGAGGTTGCCCATGAGCATTGATGCGATCTACCGCACCGACGAGTACCCACGCGAAGGCTGCACGGTGGTGATCAAGATAGAAAAGGGGGCCTACAGCTGGTCGGTATTCCACCCGTCGGCCGCCATCGTCCCGGACAGAGCGCCGATGGAATCGTATTTCCCGCGGCCGATCGGATCGCTCGGGACCATGCTGGATGGATGGGCACGCCGGCTGCCGCTGCAGGAAATCCTGCGGCGACGCGGACAAGCCGAACGGGCTTATGCGGCGGAATCCGAATCCGGGTCGATGACGACTTTGTAGATCTCGTTGAATCGGAGCTGCACGATCTTGGGTTGGTCGGCCGCATCGTAGAGCGAGGTCTTCGCAGTGAAAAAACTCAAGTCGCCGCCGCCAAACGTGATTTCCGTGTCGTCGGGAAGCGCCAGTACCCACTGCAGTTTGCTCTTGAGCTCGCCCAAGGTAATGGTTTTCAGTTTCATGGGGGTTCCTTCGCTGAAAAGTTGTTGAGTGGAATCTGCAATGTATCACCTTGGAACCCCCGCCTATTTGCATGAAAAGCAAGAGTATTCGCAAGACAACATCTTGCGCATCGGTAATAAATCGAGGAGATCGCCGTGACCCTGCGTTACACCGAAATGAATCAGCACGATGCCCGCTACAACCTGGCGCGAGCCTATCCCGGTGGTATCGAGATGCTGGCGCGCCGTATGGGGATGTCGGTCAACGTGCTGCGCAACAAGCTGGCGCCGAGCATCACGACGCATCACATCAGCGACGAAGAGGATTCGCTGATCATCGAATACAGCCAAGAGGCCAAGGTTCCGGACGCGCGCCGCGCGCTGATCGCGAAGAACTGGCGCCACGGCCTGATCGCGTTCGAAATGCCGGACGTGTCGCATCTGTCGGACGAATCGCTGGCGCAATCGATGCTGCGCGCGGTCAAGGAATTCGGCGACGTGATGACGGCGGTGCCGCAGGCGATCGGCGGCCATCGCCCGCCGCCGGCGGTGCTGGATGCGCTGGAGAAGGAAATGCAGGAGGCGATGGCGGCGCTGTGCGAATTGCGCGCGCGCGTGATGGGTACGGGCGAATCGGCATGACCCGCTCGAAGAAAAAGCCGGCTTCGCCGCCGCCATCGATTCCTCCTGCGGAGCTGGACCTGCGCCGCTTCTACGCGGCGATGCCGGCGCGTCCCGGCGCTTTCGACTACCGCATGACGCCATCGCTGATGGGTGGGCAGCGGGTGCCGTACTGGCATGGAGCTTATGACGCATGAGGCAGGCGACGTTGGAGGAGGCGCGGCAGGCGCTCGCTTTCGTGGCGCCGGACGACCGGGACGTATGGATCAAGGTCGGGATGGGGCTGAAGGCCGAGTTCGGCGACGATGCCCGCGGAGCCTGGATGGAGTGGAGCGAACGCGGCGCCAGTTACAACGCGGATGACGCGGTCGCCGTCTGGAAGTCGTTCAAGGCAGGCGGCAAGGTCGGGATCGGTACGCTGTTTGCGCTGGCGAAGCCGCGCGGCTTCCGCTTCGACAAGCCGGGCGAGTTGCCGTCGCCGGCGGAATTGGCGGCGCGCCAGCGTGAACGTGAGAAACGCGAGGCTGAAGAGTCTGCCGAGCGGGAGCGTCGCGCCCGGGCAGCGGCGAACCGCGCGCAGGAGCAATGGCGGCGGGCGGCGCGTGGCGGTGAGTCGGCGTATCTGGTGCGAAAACAGGTGGTTGGCGAAAACTGCCGCTACCAGCCGGACGGCTCGATTCTGATCCCGATGTTGCGCTACGACGAGGAGCCGGCGCGGCTGGTCGGAAAGCAGCTGATCGCCGCCGATGGCAAGAAGCGCTACAGCGCCGGCATGGACAAGTCCGGCGCGGCCTGCCGGCTCGGTCCGGCGCCGGCGGATGGCGAGCCCATCGATTTCGTGGAGGGCTATGCCACCGGGCTGTCGGTGCGCGCGGCCGGTGGCCGGGTGGTGTTCGTCGCGTTCGATGCCGGCCAGCTGCCGGCGGTGGCGCGCATCGTCCGCGCACTGTATCCGAGCAGCCCGTTCCGCTTCTGCGCGGACGATGACTATCTGACCGGCGGCAAGGGGCTGGCGAAGGCGCAGGAAGCCGCTGCCGCGGTCGGTAATGCGGTGGTGCTGCTGCCGGTGTTTTCGGTGCCGCGGCGCGCGACGAAAAAGGACGATTCGCTGCCGCAGTTGACCGACTTCAACGATCTGCACGTGCATGAGTCGCTGGATGCCGTGCGCGCGCAGCTGATGGCCTCGCCGGCAGCTGACGCGGCGGCCATTGTGGAATCTCCCGCGCCCTCTGATGCAGGCTCGGTTGCGCAGCTGCCGCCCTGGGTCGATGCACCGTCGATTGATGACGCCGCCGGCACAGCATCCCCCGCGCCCCCTGATGCGGGTGTGGCGCCGGTGGTTATGGGGTACGTGTCGCTGGAATGGGCGCTGGCGCATTGCGCTTTGATCCAGGGCACGACGGACGTTTGGGATTCGCTCAACAAGCTGCGGATGAAGCGGCCGGCCTTCCTCGCGATGGTCGGCAAGGAGTCGGCCCGCTTTTGGGACGCGCACGCTGACCGCCGCACGATCAGCCCGCGCGCGCTACCGAAGCTGTCGCGCGGCGTCGCCACCGATGCCGGGGGGGCGGGGGACGAGGCGCTGGCCGGCATGCTGGATCGGTACGCGATGCTGTATGGAACGAAGCTGGTATGGGATTTCGAGAAACGCATCACGATCCACTACGACGCGCTGGCGCTGGCGCGCGGCGGCGATCTGGCAGCGCGCTGGCTGAGTCATCCGCTGCATCGGGAATACGACTACGACAAGCTGGTTTTCGATCCGACGCAACGCGTAGACCCGGCCACGCATATCAACATGTTTGAAGGCTTCCCGTTGACGCCACGGCGCGACGAGGTGAAGGCGGAGCTGGCGCTGAACCTGCTGTGGAGCTTGTGTTCTTCGGAGCCGAACGGCAAGGAAGTGTTCGAGTGGGTGTTGTGCTGGCTGGCGTATCCGCTCCAACATCCGGGCGCGAAGATGCAGACCGCGCTGCTGTTCTTCGGTGAGAAGCAGGGCACCGGGAAATCGCTGTTCTTCGAGGGGATCGTCAAGCCGATCTATGGCGTTCACGGCGCCACCGGCGGGCAGAATCAGCTGGAAAGCAACTACACGGTCTGGCGCTCGCAAAAGCTGTTCGTGCTGTTCGAGGAAATCCTGTCGCGGCAGGACAAGTATGCCGGGTTCGGCCTGGTGAAGCACATGATCACCGGCCGCGATACGCAGATCAGCCAGAAGTTCAAGGACGACCGCGTCGAGGCGAACCACATGAACGCGGTGATGCTGTCGAACGAGTTCCAGGCGCTACCGCTGGAGAAAGACGACCGCCGCATGCTGGTGGTGGATGTGCGCCAGCCGCTCGATCCGCAGCTACTGGAACAGATCAAGGCGGCGCTTGGCGATGGCCTGGTGGAGGCGTTCTATGCCTTCCTGCTGGAATATCCGACCGGGGACTTCGATCCCTACGCCTGGCCGGTGATGACCGAATCGAAACAGCGCGTCATCAACTTCGGCCTGCCCGAATGGGAGGTGTTCTATACCGCGTGGTCTCAAGGCGAACTGGATGCGCCGTACTGCTGCTGCGTGTCGGAAGACCTGCACATGGTCTACACGAAGTATTGCCAGCGCCACGGGTTCCGGGCGCTGTCGATAACGAAGTTCTCGGAGTTGATCGCGCAGCGTGTGCCGAAATTTCGGCGCGAGGTAACGCTCGGCAGCAAACCGAAAAAGCAGCGCACGGTGTTTATCGTTCCATGGGATGACGAGACGAAGCCAGAAGAATCACTCAGCAGGCAGTGTGACCGCTTCCGTGATCTGTCCGGATTGAAGGGGCTCGCATGAATTCGGGAAGTTCCATGCAGGGTTATGCAGGGTTCCAGGGCAACCCTGCAGGCCGGAAAGCCAATGCCGGCGCGGGTTCATGCAGGGTATGCAGGGTATGCAGGGTATGCCGCGCGCGCATACGTGAGAGTTTCAATTCACAGCGTGCATATCGTTCCAGCAATGCCATAAAAAAATTCTCTCGCGTGTTAACCGCACCACCCTGCATACCCTGCATACCCTGCATAGAGCCTTATGCAGTAAGGGTTTTGGGCATGCAGGGTTATCAATCAACCCTGCATAACCCTGCACAGCAAAAAAACGGAGGCGCCATGTCGAAAAAAGGGATGCGGGCTGTAATGCCCGAGACGGCCGCGTGGATCGATTCGCTGCGTGAAGCCTTCGGCGCCGACGCGATCGACGCGCAGATTCGCAAGAGCATGCGCGGCGAGCCGACGTTCTTCGCCAGCGAGAACGGGCACGTGATCGGCATCCGGCTGGTGCCGCCGGAGGAAGAGGTGGTCCGGCAGGCTGAAGAGGATCGGATCAGGCAAGAGGTGCAGGCCGAACGAGAGGCATGGAAGCGTGGCGGCCGGGCTGCAGTGGCCGAGTTGTGGAGATCGAAATGAAGCTAGGCATCAGCACCAACTTCCCGGACGTCCAGCGCCAGATCAACGATCTGCGGCGCGAAGTGACCGACCTGGCTGTGCCGCGCGCCATGAACCGGACCATGGAGCAGGCGCGCACCGCAATGAGCCGCGAAATCCGCTCGCAGTTCGTGCTGCCAGTGAAAACCGTCAACGACAGCCTGCGCATCATTCGCGCCAGCTTCAAGAATGGCCGCTACAACGTCGAAGCCGCGCTGGAGTCGCCCACCAAGCGCGGCCGTAGCCTGAACCTGATCCACTTTGCCGCGCGCCAGACCAATGCCGGCGTCACGGTGAGGATCAGCAAGCAGGGCGGCCGCAAGCTGATCCGCAGCGCTTTCATCGGCAACAAGGGTCGTACCGTGTTCGTGCGGGAAGGGAAGAAGCGGCTGCCGATCCGGCCGGTGCAGACCATCGACGTCGCGCAGATGTTCAACACCCGGCGCATCAACAAAAAGGTGATCGAGATGATCGAGCAGCGGTTCCCGACAATCTTCGGGCGCGAAGCTCGGTACTACGCGCGCCGCTTTGAGGTCGGCCGATGACCAGCCCGGCCCCGGGATGCGGGTCCTCCTCTCGCCTTGCCGCTACGGGTACGAAACGATCGCGGGATTTCGCTAGTGGGTGGACGGGGAATTAGTTAATCATAGGGGTAATACGGTGGCGAAAGTTAACTTGCTGACTCAGGCCGAATACGCGAAGCGCCGCGGCTGCTCTGCGGTAGCGGTCCACAAGGCGGTCAAGGCCGGGCGCATCAGCCTGATCGACGGCAAGATCGACCCGGCGGTGGCGGACATCCAGTGGGGCAGGAACACGCGGGCGCGCGCGGCGAACCGGGCGCCAGGCGCGGGTGCTGTACAAACGTCTGAACGCCCAGGCACGGTTGACG
>JBATWJ010000175.1:0-5451 GCA_049672545.1 Burkholderiaceae bacterium | reverse complement strand
GCGCTGGCGTGCGCGGTCGACTACGGCATCACTCCGAGACGCCTGCGGCCTGGCTACGAGGCGCGGCTGTCGAAGCGTTCGCTGGCGCTGATGTACGGCGTACTGGGGTTGTCGTTCGGGCTGCGCGGCCTGCTGGCCGAACGCCGCCGCTGACGTCCGGCTGCGCTCCAACCTGTGAAGGAACTCCGATGCGTGCCCTTGTCTACCATTCCAGCCACGACGTCAAGGTCGAATCCGTGCCCGATCCGCGATTGCAGGAAGCGGACGACGTGATCCTCAAGATCACCGCCACTGCGATCTGCGGTTCCGACCTGCACCTGTACCACGGCAAGGTGCCGACCACCAAGGCCGGCGACATCCTCGGCCACGAATTCATGGGCGAGGTGGTCGAGGCCGGGCCGGCGGTGACGCGGCTGCGGAAGGGCGACCGCGTGGTGGTGCCGTTCGTGATCGCGTGCGGCAGCTGCTTCTTTTGCCAGAGGCAGCTGTTCGCCGCCTGCGAGACCACCAATCCGGACCGCGGCACCATCCTCAACAAGAAAAGCCTGCGCCCCGGCGCGGCGCTGTTCGGCTACAGCCATTCCTACGGCGGCGTGCCCGGCGGCCAGGCCGAATACGTGCGGGTGCCGAAGGCCAACGTCGGCCCGATCAAGGTCGACAGCGGGCTGGCCGACGAGCGCGTGCTGTTTTTGAGCGACATCCTGCCGACCGGCTACCAGGCGGTGCTGAACGCCGGCGTCGGCCAGGGTTCCAGCCTGGCGATCTACGGCGCCGGACCGGTCGGCCTGATGACGGCGGCATGCGCGCGCATGCTCGGGGTCGAGCAGATCTTCATGGTCGACAACCAGCATTACCGGCTGGATTTCGCGCGCAGCCAGTACGGCGTGATCCCGGTCGACTTCGACCGGGTCGACGCCGCCGAAATGATCGTCGACAACACCGCGTCGCGCGGCGTCGACGCGGTGGTCGACGCAGTCGGCTTCGAAGCCAAGGGCAGCACGCTGGAAACGGTGCTGACCGACATCAAGCTCGAAGGCAGCAGCGGCAAGGTGTTGCGGCAATGCATCGCCGCGGTGCGGCGCGGCGGCACCGTCAGCGTGCCGGGCGTGTACGCCGGCTTCATCCACGGCTTCCTGTTCGGTGATGCCTTCGAAAAGGGCATCGGCTTTCGTACCGGCCAGACGCACGTGCAGCGCTTCATGCCGGAACTGCTGGAAGCGATCGAGGCCGGTAAGCTGCACCCGGAAGAAATCATTTCGCACCGGCTGCCACTGCAGGAAGCCGCCGTCGGCTACCGCATGTTCGACAAGAAAGAGGACGACTGCCGCAAGGTGGTGTTGACACCCTAGCCGGCTGCCGAATTTCCATCCTTTTGCCGTCCGGCTTGATGCAGGTCGTATCGGCCGCGGATTTTTTTTGTCCTGCGCCGGCGACGCGATTAGGCTCCTTGTGTCGATAACAAGAACCGCAAGGAGACGAAGCCATGCCGCCACGCCTGTTGCCCCACCTTTTCCGCTCGTCCCGCCGCTGGTTCACCGGTTGCCTGCTGGGCGCGCTGGCGCTGGCCGTCGCGCCCGCCCTGGCGCAGGACATCCTGCTCGGCGCCTCGGTGCAGCTGACCGGGCCGGTCGCCAACACCGGCCGCTACTACCGCGACGCCTATCAGATCGCGATCGACAAGATCAATGCCGCCGGCGGCGTCAAGATCGGCGGCCAGCAGCACAAGCTGGCGCTGAAGCTGTACGACAACCAGTCCGACGTCAATCTCAGCGTGCGCCAGTACACGCAACTGGTGTCGCAGGACAAGGTGCATCTGCTGCTGGGGCCGTTCGCCAGCAATTTCGCGCTGGCCGACTCGGCGGTGTCGGAAAAATACAAGGTGCCGATGGTGCAAGGCGGCGGCGCCTCCGACCAGATCTTTTCGCGCAAATTCAAGTACATCTTCGGCACGCTGGCGCCGGCGTCGAACTATTTCGGCAGCACCATCGACATGCTGAAGGCGCTGAAGCCGGCGCCGAAGACGGTGGCGCTCTTGTACGCCGACGACGCGTTCGACGTCTCGGTGGCCGAGGGCACGCGGCCGAAGCTGAAGCAGGCCGGCTTCGACATCGCGATGGACGAGCGCTACAGCACCAATGCCACCGACTTCAATTCGCTGTTGTCGCAGATCAAGAGCAAGAACGTCGAGGTGGTGCTGGTGGCCGGCCATGAAACCGAGATCCTGAATTTCGTGCGCCAGGCCAAGAGCCTGTCGGTGGCGCCGAAGATGTATTCGTTCACCGTCGGTGTGCCGAGCGAGGATTTCCGCCGCGCGCTCGGCGCCGATGCTGATTACGCATTCGGCATGACCGCCTGGCTGCCGAGTGCGTCACAAAAGGACCGCTGGTTCGGCGATGCCGCCCAGTTCGCCAAGGAATACAAGGAAAAGTACGGCTACGACCCCGACTACCATGCCGCCTCCGGCGTCGCCGACGTCGAGGCGCTGGCGCAGGCGATCGAAAACGCCGGCAGCATGGAGCCGCAGAAGGTGCGTGACGCGCTGGCCACGATCAAGTTCGACAGCCTGTACGGACCGATCGCGTTCGGCGCCAACGGCCAGATCGACCTGCCGCAGGTGGTGATCCAGGTGCAGGGCAATGAACTGGCGGAAATCTACGGCGCCAACGGCTTCGTCAAGCAGCCGAAATATCCGATGCCGGCCTGGAGCGCGCGCTAGCGGCGGCGCGGGGGCGCTGCGGTGGAACTGCTCGCGCAAGTCCTGGCCAACGGTATCCTGCTGGGCGGGCTGTACGCGGTGATGGCGCTCGGGCTGGCGCTGGTGTGGGGCGTGCTGAATATCGTCAACCTGGCGCACGGCGCCTTCATCATGCTGGGCGCCTACGCTTCCTGGCACCTGTACACCTACCTCGGCATCGATCCCTTTCTCGGCCTGCCGATCACCGCGCTGTTGCTGTTTTTGCTCGGCTACGGGCTGCAGCGTGGCCTCTTGAACCTGGTGGTGCGGGCGCCGATGTTCAATACGCTGTTGATCACCTTCGGCCTGGAAGTGGTGCTGACCTATCTGGCGCAGCTGGTGTTCTCGGCCGATTTCCGCACCATCAACCCGCCGTATGCCGGCAGCAACCTGCAGCTGGGCAGCGTGGTGCTGCCGCTGGTGCGGCTGGCCGCGTTCGGCGTCGCCATCGTGCTGACGGTCGGCATGTGGCTGTTCCTGCTGCACACGCGGCTCGGACGGGCGATCCGCGCCACCGCGCAGAACCTGCTGGCGGCGCGGCTGTACGGGGTCGAGCCGCGCCACCTGTACGCCATTACCTTCGGCCTCGGGCTGGCGCTGGCCGGTGCCGCCGGCGGGCTGTACGGCACGGTGTCGCAGATCAACCCGTACATCGGCGCGTCGCTGACCGCCAAGTCGTTCGCGATTGCCATCATCGGCGGCCTCGACAATCCGCTCGGCGTGATCGTCGGCGGGCTGTTTTTGGGCATCGTCGAATCGCTGACCACGCTCTACATCGGTCCGACCTTCGCCGATGTCGCCAGCTTCGGCATCCTGGTGCTGGTGCTGATCGTGCGTCCCAGCGGCCTATTGGGAAAAACCGCATGAAGGCGCTGCGCACCGTGCTGATCGCCGCCGTCGTCGCGCTGCTGGCGGCGCTGCCGTGGTTTGGCTCCGACGTGCTGGTGCAGTTCGGCATCAATGCGCTGCTGCTGGCGGTGCTGGCGCAGGGCTGGAACATCATCGGCGGCTATGCCGGCTATGCGTCGTTCGGCAATTCGGTGTTCTACGGCCTCGGCAGCTACGGCGTGGCGATCGCGATGGTGCAGTGGAATCTGCCGTTCGGCGTCGGCATGGCGTTCGGCGTGCTGCTGGCGGTGCTGTTCGCGCTGCTGCTGGGCCTGCCGGTATTGCGGCTGCGCGGCCATTACTTCGCGATCGCCACGCTGGCGCTGTCGCAGGTGATGGCGGCAATCGTCTCCAACGTCGGCATCGCCGGCCAGAACATCGGGCTGGTGCTGCCGCCGCTGAACAACGACCGGCTGTTCTACGAACTGTCGCTGCTGCTCCTGGTGGCGGCGACGCTGACGGTGTGGTGGCTGACCCGCAGCCGCTTCGGCTTCGGCCTGATCGCGATCCGCGAAAACGAGGAAGGCGCGGCGGTGATGGGCGTCAACACCACGCTGTACAAGGTGCTGGCGTTCGCGCTGTCGGGCGTGTTCTCGGCACTGGCCGGCGGCATCCACGCCTACTGGATCACCTTCCTCGATCCGGAAAGCGCATTCGACATCAGCCTGAACGTCAAGATGATCATCATGGCGGTATTTGGCGGCGCCGGTACGGTGCTGGGACCGGTGGTGGGTGCGCTGTCGCTGTCGGCGGTGTCGGAACTATTGGCATCGGAAGTGACCAGCATCGCCGGCCTGTTCTTCGGCCTGGTGATCGTCGCCGCAGTGGTGCTGATGCCGCGCGGGTTGGCCGACATGCTGCGCCGGCTGCGCGGTTCCGGCTGGCGCTACTTCGCCGAAAACATCCGGGCGCACCGGCTATGAGCCCGATCCTCGAAGTGCGCCGCGTGACGCGCCGCTTCGCCGGCCTGGTGGCGGTCGACGACGTCAGCTTCGCGCTGGCGCCGGGCGAAATCCTCGGCCTGATCGGCCCCAACGGCGCCGGCAAGACCACTGTGATCAGCCTGATTTCCGGCACGCTGGCGCCTTCCGAAGGCGAGGTGATGTTCGGCGGCGCATCGATCAACGGCCTGCCGGCGTACCGCCGCGCGCGGCTCGGCATCGGCCGCACCTTCCAGATCATGCGGCCGTTTCCCGGACTGTCGGTGCTGGACAACGTCGCGGTCGGCGCGCTGTTCGGGCATGGCGGCGGCCACCGCAAGCTGGCCGAGGCGCGCGAGCGCGCGCGCGTCAGTCTCGATTTCGTCGGCCTCGGCCGCAATGTCGAGCAGCGCGCCGACGCCCTCGGCGGCCCCGGTCGCAAGCGGCTGGAACTGGCCAAGGCGCTGGCGATGCAGCCGAAGGTATTGCTGTGCGACGAAGTGATGGCCGGCCTGAACCACGTCGAGATCGAGGAAGTGATCGAGGTGATCCGCAAAGTGCGCGCCGAGGGCATCAGCGTGCTGGTGATCGAGCACGTGATCAAGGCGATCAAGAGCCTGTCGGACCGCCTCTTGGTACTGCACCACGGCGAGATGATCGCCGAGGGCACGCCGGACGCGGTGCTGTCCAACCCGGCCGTGGTGCAGGCCTATCTGGGGAAGAAGCGCCAATGACGCCGGCCGCCACCTCCGTACCTGCGCCTGCCGTGCCGCTGCTGGCGGTCGAGCGGCTGTCGGCCGGCTACGGCGAAATGCCGGTGCTGCACGAGGTCGCGCTGGACGTGTATCCGGCCGAGATGGTGGCGATCGTCGGCAGCAACGGCGCCGGCAAGACCACGCTGCTGCGCGC
>JBATWJ010000174.1:0-4755 GCA_049672545.1 Burkholderiaceae bacterium | reverse complement strand
CAACCATCCTGCGCCAGTTCGGCCACCGCGTCCGCCAGCGACGGCGCCATCAATTCGAGGAACGCTAGCCGCACCGCCAGCCGCGGCCGCTCGCGCTGGACGATCGTGCGCAGGCGCTCGAACGGCTCGCGCCAGCGGACGTCGCGCGCGCCGTGCGCGAACAGCACCAGCGCGCGGTCCGCCATCAGCGGCGCTCCATCCACAGCAGCGCCGCCATCGCCAGCAGCAGGAACAATACGCTGGGCAGCACCGCGGTCGCCAGCGGCGGCCAGGTATTCAACAGGCCGAGATGGGAGAACAGGTTGTTGGCGAGCTGGAAGCTGACGCCGATCATGATGCCGGTGAAGATTTTCAGGCTGACGCCGCCGGAGCGGAAATGCAGGTAGGCGAACGGCAGCGCCAGCGCCATCATCACGAACACCGCGAACGGGTAGACCACCTTTTTCCAGAACGCGATCTGGTAGCGTTCGTTGTTCTGGTTGTTTTCCGCCAGGTGGCGGGAATAGGCGGCCAGGTCGTAGGCAGACATCCGGTCTGGGTCGGCGAACAGCACCGCCAGCAGCGACGGCGTGATCTCGGTCACCAGCTGGTCCTCGGCGCGGCGCTCGGTGCTGACCGACTGCACCTGCTGCTGCGGACCGGCGCTGTGAAACCGGGTTTCGGCGACGTCGGTCAACTTCCAGACGTTGTCGCCGAGGTATTCGGCGCTGGCGGCGTTGAGGATCTCGACCAGGTGGAAATCCTGGTCGAACTCGTAGGACCGCACGCCTTCCAGCCGGCCATCCGGGCGCAACTGGCGCACGTTCAGGAAGCGCGAGCCGACCACTGCGCCGCTGGTGCCCTGCTCGCGGATCACGTCCTTGGCCCACAGGCCGGAGCGGAATTCCTGCGAGATCGGCAAGCCCTGCGCCTGCAGCTTCAGCCGTTCCGCCAAGCCGCTGACCGCCGGCGAGATCAGCTCGCCGAACAGCACCGTCAGCAGCACAAACAGGATGCCGATCTTGAACAGGATGCCAGCCGCCATCGCGGTCGACATGCCGGAGGCGCGCATGATCGTGAATTCCGAGCGCGCCGCCAGCTGTGCCAGCACGTAGATGGTGCCGATCAGCACCGCGATCGGCATCAGCTCGTACACGTAGCCGGGCAGCCCCATCGCCACGTACAGGAAGGCGTGCTGCAGCCGGTAGCCGCCGCGCCCGACCGACTGCAGTTCGCCGATCAGGTCGAAGAAGGCGAAGATCGCCAGGAAGGCGGCCAGCACGAACAGCGCCGAGCGCACGATCTCGACGGCGAAATAACGCTCCAGGGTCTTCATGCGCGGCGCCTTCGGTGACGGATGGCGCGCCACAGCACCAGCGGGTGGTAGGGACTGTTGACCTTCAGCCGCCACAGGAACAGCAGCAGCACGATCGCCAGCGTCAGCAGGTGCGTCGGCCACCAGGCCAGCGCGAACGACAGCCGCTGTTGCGCCACCGCCGCCTGCAGCACGCTGACCATGTTGCTGTAGGTCACGAACAACAGCAACGCCACCAGCAGGTTGGCGGAGCGGCCGGCGCGCGGATTGACGAAGCCGAGCGGGATCGCCAGCAGCATCAGCACCAGCGCCATCAGCGGCAGCGCCAGCCGCCACAGCAGTTCGCCCATATTGAAGCCGGTCGGATTCTTCAGCAGCGCGGCGGTCGGCAGCGAGCGCGCCGAGGTGTCGCCGACCAGCTTGCCGGCCTGCTGCGCCACCAGCACGGCATAGCGCTCGAATTCCATGATGCGGAAGCCCGGCTGGTCGGGCGCGCCCTCGTAACGGCGGCCTTTGTCCAGGATCAGGAACTTGTCGCCGTTGGCGTCGATCTCGACCATGCCCTCGCGCGCCACCACGACGCTGGCGCGGCCCGGCTGGAAGGTGTTGACGAACACATTCTTGACGCGCGACGCGTCGCCGGACAGGCCCTCGACGAAAAAGATGCGGTCGGACGAGCCGGATTCCTGGAACTTGCCGGGCGAAATCTTGGCGACATCCTCGCGCTTTTCGAAGCGTTCGCGGAATTCCGCGCTCTGCTGGTTGGCCCACGGCGTGGCGGCGAAACTCAGGATTCCGGTCAGCACGATGATCGGCAGACCAAAAGCCAGCACCGGCCGGATCCAGTCGGTCAGGCTCAGGCCGGAAGCGAACCAGACCACCATCTCCGAATCCTGGTAGCTGCGCGTGATCACCAGCAATACCGAAATGAAGCCGGTCAGGATCAGCAGGATCGGCATGTAATTGAGCGCCTGGAAGCCGATCAGCGCGAGGACGTCCTGCGACGCCACCAGACCCCCGGCCGCCTGGCCCAGGATCTTGATCAGCATCACGGTGAGGGTAATGGTAAAAAGCGTCGTAAATACCGCGCCGGCAGCGCTAAGCAGTTCGCGGCGCAGGGCGCGCTGGAAAATCATGCAAAGACTATAATTGCGAATCGACAAGGAGCAAGCGATGGACTTTAGCATAAAAGCACTCGACCCCAAGACCGCGCCCGGCGCGCTGCGCAGCGGCTGCCTGGTCCTTGGCGTCTTCGAAAACCGCAAGCTGGCGGCGCCGCTGCAAGAGCTGGCGAAGAACGCCGCAATCGCCGCCGCGCTGAAGTCCGGCGACCTGTCCGGCAAGACCGGCTCGACGCTGCTGCTGCGCGGCGTCGACGGTATTGCCGCCGAGCGCGTGCTGTTGGTCGGCCTCGGCACTGCCGACGCCTTCAACGACAAGAACTTCACCGCCGCCGCCAATGCCGCGCTGCGCGTGCTGACCACGCTGGGCGGTACCGATGCCACGCTGGCGCTGCCATTCGGCGCGGTCACCGGGCGCGACGCCGACTGGGCGATCGGCTGCGTGGTGCTGGCCGCGCACGAACAGGCCTACCGCTTCGATACGCTGAAGAGCAAGCCGGAAGCGCCGGCCGCCGGCGTTCGCAAGCTGACGCTGCTGGTGGAGGCTGCCGCGGCCGCCGGCGCCAGGACCGCGGTCGCGCACAGCGTCGCGATCGCCAACGGCATCGCGCTGACCAAGGATCTCGGCAACCTGCCGGGCAACGTCTGCACCCCGACCTACCTGGCCAATACCGCGAAGAAGCTGGCCAAGGAATTCAAGCTCGGCGTCGAAATCCTCGACCGCCGGCAGATGCAGGCGCTGAAGATGGGCAGCCTGCTGTCGGTCGCCAACGGCAGCGAGGAGCCGCCGAAATTCATCGTCGTCAAATACATGGGCGGCAAGGCCAAGGATGCGCCGGTGGTGCTGGTCGGCAAGGGCATCACCTTCGATTCCGGCGGCATTTCGCTGAAGCCCGGCGCCGGCATGGACGAGATGAAGTACGACATGTGCGGCGCCGCGTCGGTGCTCGGCACGCTGCGCGCGGTAGCCGAGATGAAGCTGAAGCTGAACGTGATCGGCGTCATCCCGAGCAGCGAAAACCTGCCGTCCGGGCGCGCCACCAAGCCGGGCGACATCGTCACCTCGATGTCCGGCCAGACCATCGAAATCCTGAATACCGACGCCGAAGGCCGGCTGGTACTGTGCGACGCACTGACCTACGTCGAACGCTTCAAGCCGGCGGCGGTGATCGACATCGCCACGCTGACCGGCGCCTGCATCACCGCGCTCGGCCATCACAATTCCGGCCTGTTTACGCGCCATGACGAGCGGCACGACGCGCTGGCCGACGAATTGCTGGCGGCAGGCAAAGCCAGCGGCGACACCGCATGGCGCATGCCGATCGAGGATGCCTACCAGGAACAGCTGAAATCCAACTTCGCCGACATGGCCAACATCGGCGGCGCCCCGGCCGGCAGCGTCACCGCCGCCTGCTTCCTCGAACGCTACACCCGTAACTACACCTGGGCGCATCTGGACATCGCCGGCACCGCCTGGAAGAGCGGTGCCGCCAAGGGCGCCACCGGCCGCCCGGTACCGCTGCTGGCGCGTTTCCTGATCAACCGCGCCAACGCCTGACGCGCGCCGGCCCGTCCCCGAACCCGGCGCTGCGGCGCCGGGTTTTTTCTGTCCGCCATGTTGGCATCGGGCATGCGGCCGCACGCCGTTTTTCTGCTCCAGCTCAAAGCGCCGCGCTATCTCTTTGCTAGCATCGGGCCTGCTTGATGCAGCATCCTGCTTTCTAGCTTGACAGCTACCACCGGAGCCGGCGGTCGGAAAAAAATACCGGCACCATATTTCCGGTGGCGCCGGTCCGGCGACGCTACCCTGCTTCGCATCAACGGCCGCAAATGGCCCGGCATGCCTGTTTGAAATCCATTTGGTTTTTCCCGGGAAATGGCACGCGCCGTATCGCGCCGACGCGCATCCCGCTCAGTCGCGCCGACGCCGGATCCCGGCGCCTTCCCCGCCCTTTGGCCGCTTGGTTTTTAGCGTCACCAGCGCGATCCCGCCCAGGATCGCGGCCGAGGTGGCGATCAGGTGCAGGCTGATCGCTTCGCCGAGGAACAGGATGCCGCCGAAGGCGGCCAGCACCGGCACGCTCAATTGCACGGTGGCGGCGGAAGTGGCCGTCAGGTCGCGCAGCACCGCGTACCAGACGACGTAGCCGAGCCCGGACGCCAGCGCGCCGGACGCCAGGCCATAGGCGACGCCGGCACCGTCCAGCGATGCCGACGGCAGCAGGATTAGGGTCAGCAGCAGCACGAAAGGCGCCGCGCGCGCGAAATTGCCGGCGGTGGCGGCCAGCGGATCGGCAATGCCGGCCGCGCGCAGCGAATACACGCCCCAGCCGACGCCGG
>JBATWJ010000173.1:0-2151 GCA_049672545.1 Burkholderiaceae bacterium | reverse complement strand
ACGCAGGCGTTGCCCGCTGCCAGGGCGGCGCCGACCGAGCGGCCGAAGATCTGCAGCGGGTAATTCCACGGAATGATGTGGCCGGTGACGCCGAACGCTTCGCGCAGCGTGAACACCGTATAGCCGTGCTGGTAGGGAAGGGTATCGCCATGCAGCTTGTCGCAGGCACCGGCGTAGAACTCGAAGTAGCGCGCCACCGCGGCGGCGTCGGTGCGCGCCTGGCCGAGCGGCTTGCCGCAGTCGCGCGCCTCGATCTGCGCCAGTTCTTCCTGGTACCGGCCGATCGCCTGCGCCAGCCGCGCCAGCTGCCGACCGCGCTCGGCCGCCGGCATCAGTCCCCATTCGCCGTCGGCCGCGGTGCGCGCGGTCTGCACCGCGAAGTCGACGTCGTAGGCGTCGCCGCGCGCGATTTCCGCATACGGCTGGCCGTCGGAGGGATCGATGACCGGGATGACGAGCGAGCTGTGGGAATGGATGCGGCGGTTGCCGATGAAATGCTGCGCGGCCATGGGCGAACTCGGCGGAAGGAGACGGTCGATTATTGCGGAATCGTCCGGCAGCGGCAACCGGCCGATGTGCTGCGACGCACAATGGGAAGGCGAAACTCGTTATAATTTCACGTCAAAAAAATTCCATCCCACGAGAAACCCACCATGAGTCTGAACAGCATTCCCGCCGGCCGCGATTTGCCCAACGATTTCAACGTCATCATCGAAATTCCGATGTCCGCCGATCCGATCAAGTACGAGGTGGACAAGGAATCCGGCGCGATTTTCGTCGACCGCTTCATGAGCACAGCGATGCAGTATCCGTGCAACTATGGCTACATCCCCCAGACTCTGGCGCCGGATGGCGACCCGGTCGACGTGCTGGTGATCACGCCGTTCCCGCTGTTTCCCGGCGTGGTGGTGCGCTGCCGTCCGATCGGCGTGTTGAAGATGACCGATGAGGCCGGCGGCGATTCCAAGCTGCTGGCGGTGCCGGTGGACAAGATCCTGTCGATCTACAAGCACTGGCAGAAACCGGAAGACATCAACGAACTGCGCCTGCACCAGATCCAGCATTTCTTCGAGCACTACAAGGACCTGGAAAAGGGCAAGTGGGTCAAGGTCGAAGGCTGGCATGGTCCGGACGAGGCGCGCGAAGAAATCGTCGCCGGCGTCGCCGCCTATGCCAAGCAGAAACAGGCCGCCTGAGCTTATCCATTCCAGATTATGACCGACCATTGCCCCGCCCGTGCGGGGCAATGTGTTTTTGGAGCTTAAATGCGTTACTGGCTTCAGGCCGGTTCGGCGTACTCCACCAGCAGCTGCACGCGCGTCACGCCGTTGTACTCGTTGGCGTCCAGTCGGTAGGCGATGCGCGCTTTTGCCGGCAGCGCCTCGGCGTGCCCGAACCAGACGGCGTCGTAGCGCTGGCCATTCCTTTCCAGGAATAGCTTCAGGTGGCGCTCCTTCAGCAAACGCTGATTGACCACCCGGAATTCGTCGCAGAACACCGGCGGCGCAAATCCCTGGCCCCACACCTCGCGGTCGAGGATGTCGATGAACTGCGGGGTGAAATAGGCGTCTTCCAGCGGGCCGTCGGTTTCCAGCACCCGTTCCAACTGGCTCGGCCCGAGCCAGTCGCGGCCGACCGCCTCGAAGGCGGCGGAAAAGGCGTCGAAGGCGTCGGCGCGGATCGTCAGGCCGGCGGCCATCGCATGGCCGCCGAACTTCTCGATCAGCGTCGGCGCCTGCTTCGAGACCAGATCGAGCGCATCGCGCAAATGGAAGCCGGCGATCGAGCGGCCCGACCCTTTCAGCTTGCCGTCGTCGCCCGGCGCGAAGGTGATCGCCGGACGATAGAACCGATCCTTCAGGCGCGACGCGACGATGCCGATCACGCCCTGGTGCCAGGAAGCGTCGAACACGCTGACGGTGGCCTTGTCGCTCGGATCGAAGCGCTCCAGCAGCTGCAGCGCGGTATCCTGCATGCCGGCTTCGATCTCGCGCCGTTCGCGATTGATGGCATCGAGCTGCTGCGCGATGGCCCAGGCACGGCCTTCGTCGTCGGTGGTCAGGCATTCGATGCCGAGCGCCATGTCGGCCAGCCGTCCGGCCGCGTTCAGGCGCGGCCCGAGCGCGAAGCCGAGGTCGAACGGCGTCGCCC
>JBATWJ010000172.1:0-5949 GCA_049672545.1 Burkholderiaceae bacterium | reverse complement strand
CAGATTGCCCAGGCCGCGCTGGGCGCTGACCGGCGCTTCCGCCAGCGCCGTTGCCGGCAGGCCTCGCCCGTCGTCGCCCACCTCGATCTGCAAGCCACCCTCGTGCTCGAACAGGGCTACCCGCAACCGGCGCGCGCCTGAATGCCGGATCGCGTTGACCAGCGCCTCCTGGACGATGCGCAGCACCTGCAGCACGGTGCCCGGCGGTATCGCCGGCCCCGTTGTCGGGGCGGCCGGCACCGACCACTGCATGCCGATCCCGGCGGCCTGCAATTGCGGCTCCATGCGGTAGCGCAGATTGGCCAGCGCCAGCCGCAGCGAGGACTCGTCGGGCTCCAGCGAGTCGATCACCAGCCGCAGGTCGGCGATGCAATCGCGCAGCAGCTCTGCGACTGCCGGGCTGTCAAGCTCGTCGCGCTCGACGGCGGCCAGGGTCGTCATCAGCTGCGACCCCACGCCGTCGTGCATGTCGCGCATCAGCCGTTCGCGCTCCTGGCTCACGGCGTGCGCGCGCGCCAGCGCCTCCATCTCGCCCTGCGCCTGTCGCAGCGCATGGGTGCGATCAAGCACACGCTGTTCGAGCTCGGCATTGCGCATGCGCGCCTGGGCGAAGGTGTCGAAATAATTGTCGGCCACCGCCACCACCAGCGATGTCAGCAGCAGCGGTGCCCCGAAAGCCATGCGGGCCGCCGGCCCGAACGGCAGCAGCCCGGCGCTGACGGCCAGATCGGTCAGCCCCAGCAACAGGGTCAGGCAGGTGGCGCCGAGTATCAGCCAGGCGCCGCGGTGGGCGCGGCCGGTTGGCGTGCGCAAATGCCGGGCCAGGGCCGCGATCGCCAGCACGCCAAGCCCGGCGCAGCACAGATACCAGCCGATGCGGATCTGGCTCAGGCGCTGCTCGCCCAGCAGCGGGAAAGCCAGTGGCGCCAAGCCGAAGCACCAGCTCAGCAGGCGCTCCCATCGCGGCATGCGCTGGCCGGTGAAGCGCAGGATGAAACGCCAGACCAGCAGCAGCACGACGCCCAGACTGCCGAGCACGAACGACTCCCACAACACCGAGGGCAGGCCGGCCGGCGCGAAGGTGTAGTGAAAATTGCGCAGCGACCAGAGCACGGCCAGCGCGGCGAAATAGCCATAAATTGTTTCCTGCGGCCGCCGCAGCCAGAGCAGGCCCACCAGCAGCCCGCTGAATAGGAGCGCCAGATTGACAGCGCGCGGCAGCGCTACGCGCAGCAGATCGGCGCGCTCATAGATCGCCTCGACCTCGTGACGCGGACCCAGCGTCAGCTGGCCGAGGCCGCCACGCAGGTTGGAGGCCACGCGCAGCCGCAGCAGCAATTCGTTGCGCCCTGGCTGGAGAATGTGCGGCGGCACCAGATCGAACTGCGGGCGGCCGGCGAGGCGGCGGATTTCGCCACTCATGCCGCCACCGCTGCCGACCTCGATGCCGTTGACGAAGAGCTGATAGGTGGTCGACACGCGGCTCAGGTACACCCCCCAGCTGTCTGCTGGGGCCGTATCGAGCTCGAAGGTGAGGCGATACCAGCCATAGCCATGCTGGCCGGGCAGGTTGCGGCGCCAGTCGTCGGGCAGCGTGCGTGGTACCCACAGCGGGCCGGTATCGGGCGGCGCCGGCGCGTCGGATTTGACAAAGCTGGCCGTATCCAGCACCAGCACGCCCGGCGGCAATGGCTGCGGCAGCCAGAGCCAAAGCGCCAGTGCCAGGGCCAGCGCGGTCGCAAGCAGTGCCAGGCTCCGGCGCAGCCAGCCGCTCACGGCGTCAACAACCCGCGTTGGCGTGCCCGGTGGATGGCCTGCTGGCGCGAGCGCGCCTCCAGCTTGCGGTAGATATTTTGCACATGCGACTTCACCGTCAGCGGCGAGATATGCATCGCCGCGCCGATCTCGGCCAGGCTTTGCCCGCTGACGATCATCTCCAGCACTTCGGTTTCGCGCGGCGATAGCGGCGAAGGCGCGGCGGGTTGGGCGGAGCGGGGCGGTTGCAGGCGCGCCAGCAGATGGCGCGCCAGCGAGGGACTGATCGGCGATTCGCCGGCGCACAGCGCGTGAATGCTGCGATTGAAATCGTACGCGTTGCTGTCCTTGAGTAGATAGCCGGTGGCGCCCGCCTCGATCGCTTCGACCAGATTGCGCTCGCCACCGAACACCGACACCACCATCACTGCCGTCTGCGGCGCTGCCGCGCGGATATGGCGGATCACCTCGAAACCGCTCAGGTCGGGCAGGTTGAGATCGACCAGCGCCACATCCGGCTGCAGCGCCGCCAGTTCGGCAATGGCGTGGGCGCCGCTGCTGAATTCACGCAGCAGCTGCAGCGAATCGTCGGCAGCCATGTTGTCGCGAAAGCGGCGCGCATGCAGCGGGTTGTCTTCCACCAGCACGACGGTGGTGCGAATCAGGGCCATGATGACCGCCGTCCGCTACCCTTTGTCGGTGCGGCGGGTGCAGTAATCGTAGGCATCGGCCTTCGGCGCCAGATCGGTGTCGACCAGAATCACCACTTGCACGCCATCCGCGCGCTTGCCATAGTGCGCTTCGAAGCCGTTGGCCAGCTTGCCGGAGGTGAACGTGATCTTGCCGCTGCCACTGTCAACCTGCATGGCGCCCGGCGACTTGCCCCCATGTACCCACTGATATTGGGTGGTGCTATTGAACTCCACCACCTTGTAGGTATAGCCGGCCTGGTTGTACTGCTGACGGCAGGTATAGGTGCCGGTTTCCAGTGCGCCGCCACGCGTGATCAGCACGCTCAATGGCTTGATCTGCGCATCGGCCGAAGCCACCACGGCCGCGCATAGGGCCATACCGAGAATCCATTCGACGCTACGGGAGGCGAGACGATTCATATCATGTGCGGCATGAGGTGAGTGGATGGCACCGATTCTAGCGGAAGTTGGCAGATCGGCAAAAATACTTGTCGGGAGGAATCAGTGTAAGCCTGCCGGCGCGCACTGGAATGCTCCTTTTGGAGTAGTGGGCGCGCATTCCAGCGATTGTCGGCAACGTCGGCCGGCGCCGATCCGAGCATGACGGACATGGGTTCGGAGCCGGCGCTCCGGCTGTGCCTGACGAAAGCTGGCTGACGATCGTCAGGCGGCGATTCTGCCGATGGCCGCGATCTGCGTAAACTCTTCGTCCGGCGCATGCTGTCGCATCGACTCGATGCTGCCACCGCGCCGCAGGCGACGCCGGCCTGCCGCGCTGCCGCCATGTCGGTGCCCTGGTCGCCGATGTAGATCGCCTCCCCGGCTGCGATGCCGGTCTTGTGCAGCACTTTCCGGATCCGGGCCGCCTTGCCGAAGATCGACATGCCGGATGCGCCGCATTGTGTCCGGACCCAGGACGCGCGCCACGTTGTCGTGCGAATTCGACGTCACCACCGCCAGCACGATCCCGGCCGCGTCCAGCTGGCGCAACAGCACATCGGTTTGTGGAAACGGCGCAATCCCGGCCGCGCTCTGCCGCATCAGAGCGACGAAGCTGCGCGTGACCAGCGGCAGTTTCCACTTCGGCAGGCCGACGTGCTGCATCATCTGGCGGGCGCTGTAGTGGCGCAGCCCGGGCACCGCTTCCGCTGCAATTTCCCGGACGCCATGTTGTCGCGCCAGTTGGTTGAAGACGCCGATAAAAAAGGGAAAGGAATCGGCCAGGGTACCGTCGAAGTCGAAAATCGCCAGTCCGTACTTCATCGCATCTCGGAAAAACAATCGATCTTGCGCTCGCCGAAGGCGATTGGTCGCGCAAAATCAGGGAGTATATGGTGATTTTCAACAAATTACGCCCATCTTGAATGGGGTGATTGCGGAGTATGTGAGGATGCCAGTGCTGTGGGCGGGCCGCCCTTGCGCATCAAGATGGCGGGAAATCCAGCCGTAGCCGGCTCTCGAAGCGCCGCCACTGCCCGGAAACCGGATCGACGAATTCCAGCGTCCGCGCCAGCAATTGCAGCGGCCGGCGGTAATCTTCGGCGCCATCGTCCGGCTGCGGCGCATGCGTCGGATAAATGCGATCGTGCAGGATCGGGATACCGAGCGCGTTCAGGTGTACGCGCAACTGATGCTTTTGCCCGGTCGCCGGCAGCAGCGCGTAGCGCGCCAGCTCTCCGTGGATTTCCAATCGCTCGATCGCGGTGTGCGCATTCGGTGCGCCGGCGACTTCTTCCATCCGCATGAAAGCCGCGCTTTGCTGCAGGCGGCTTTGATACACGCAAGGCAATGGCAGATCCGCGCGCCACGGTGCGATCGCTTCATAGCGCTTGATCACGGCGCGTTCGCGAAACAGCGCCTGGTAGCGGTCGCGCGTTTTAGGTTGGATCGTAAACAGCACCAACCCGGCGGTTTCGCGGTCCAGCCGGTGCATCGGCGCCAGCGTGGGTATGCCGAGCCGGCGTTTCAGGCGCACCAGCAGCGTCTCCTGCAGATAGCGGCCGGAAGGCGTGACAGGCAGGAAGTGCGGCTTGTCGGCCACGACCAGATAATCGTCCTGGAACAGCACGGCGGCCTCGAATGGAATTTTCGGCTCGGCCGGCAGGTCGCGGTAGTAGTGGATTTTCGCGTGCGGCCGGTAGCGGCTGTCGGGCGCCAGCGGCGTGCCGTCGGCATCGAGCACGTCGCCGCGCCGCAGGCGCGCCAGCCATTGCATGCGTGTCACGTGCGGGAAGCGCGTCTCCAGGAAATCGAGCACGGTCGGCCAGTTGCCCGGCGGCAGCGCGACGCAGCTGGGGCCGACGCCGTCCCGGTCCGGCGGGATTTTCCTAGCCGGCCGCATCCAGCCGCTTCGCCCGCTGCAGGCGCCAGGCGCCGTCCGGCGCATCGCGATAGACATCCTCGGCGGTGGTGTCGGTCTCCTGCAGCCGGGTGTCGAGCGCGATGCGGTTGTCGAACACGAAGCACTCGCCGTCCCAATCCTGTTCCGCGTCCGGCATCGCCTGGAAATAATTGAGGATGCCGCCTTCGAGCTGGTAGATGTCGAGCCCGAGTTCGTCCAGTGCGCGGCTGGTCTTTTCGCAGCGGATGCCGCCGGTGCAGTACATCGCGACGCGCTTGCCGGCGGCCTTCCAGGCCGGCGCCTGCGCCGCGAGATAGGCCGGGAAGTCGCGGAAGTGGGCGACCTGCGGATCGATCGCGCCCTTGAAGCGGCCGAGCCGGTATTCGAAGCTGTTGCGGTTGTCGATCAGCACCACGTCGCTTGCTGCGATCAGCCGGCGCCAGTCGGCCGGACTGACGTCGATGCCGGCGCCGTTGTTGCTACCGGGCCGGGCCGCCGCGCCGAGCGCGACGATTTCCTTTTTCCGATGCACCTTGAGCCGGTGGAACGGGACTGTTCTGCAGCCGCTGCGCTTGAACACGATGCCGGCGAAGCGCCGCTCGAACACCGGGTCGTCCAGCAATGCCCGTTCGAAGGCGTCGAGCGCGGCGCCGCCGCCGGCCAGCACGCCGTTGATGCCTTCTTCCGCCACCAGAATGCTGCCGGCCAGCTCATACGCCAGCTCATACGCCAGTTCATGTGCCAGTGCGCGCAGGCGCGCGGCAACCGCGTCCGCATCGGGCAATGCGACGAACTTGTAGAAGGCAATGTGCGAGAGCCGGTCGGTATCCGGCGGCAGGGGCGCGGGTGTGTCCATGCCGGGAATTGTCGCAGAATCGCCGCTACCGCCATTGCCGCTCACAGCGTCACCGGCACGATTGGCAGCGCGCGCTGCAGCACCGGCCGCACCAGGATCTGATAACTGTCGATGTCGAACACGCGCCGCGCCGGCCGCTTCAGCCGGACCTTGCCGTCGCCCTCGCCATCATCCAGCGTGCCGACATAGAACCAGTGGTCGATCACGTGCGTCTGGCGCCAGCCGTCGGACTCCTCGACCAACCCGACCGCGCCGGCATACGGCCACACCGCCACCCGCATGTCTGCCAGCGCCTGCGCCAGCCG
>JBATWJ010000171.1:0-2758 GCA_049672545.1 Burkholderiaceae bacterium | reverse complement strand
GCGCCGCAGGAGCACGACGCAGCGCACGGCATCGCCAAGTTCAACCCGCTGGCCGACTGGTCGGAGCAGGACGTCTGGCGCTACATCCGCAGCCGCGACGTGCCGTACAACCCGCTGCACGACAAGGGCTACCCGTCGATCGGCTGCGAACCGTGCACGCGCGCGGTGCGCCCCGGCGAAGACCTGCGCGCCGGCCGCTGGTGGTGGGAAAGCGCGGACAACAAGGAATGCGGCTTGCATCTCGCGGCCGGACCCGGCGGCGAGATGCGGCTGGTGCGCGCTTCGGCGCAGGCTGACATGAGCGAATCGAATGTCAAGCGAACGTAGTGAGCGGCCGCAGCCAAAGCGCGGACAACAAGGAATGCGGCCTGCATCTCGTCGCCGGGTCCGGCGGCGAGATGCGGCTAGTGCGCGCCAACGGCCCGTCACGAATCGAGGAGAAACCATGAACATGATCGTCGAACAATTCGCCACCGCCGCCGCGCTGAACCAGCGCCATCTCGACCGGCTGGAGTCGGAGGCGATCCACATCCTGCGCGAAGTCGCGGCCGAATGCAGCCGGCCGGCGCTGCTGTTCTCGGGCGGCAAGGACTCGGTGGTGCTGCTGCGGCTGGCGGAAAAGGCGTTCCGCCCCGGGCGCTTTCCGTTCCCGCTACTGCACATCGACACCGGCCACAACTTCCCGGAAGTGATCGCCTTCCGCGACCGCCGCGTGGCCGAACTGGGCGAGCGTCTGATCGTCGGCTCGGTCGAGGAGTCGATCGCGCGCGGCACCGTGCGGCTGCGCAATCCGGCCACCGATTCGCGCAACGCCGCGCAGGCGGTGACGCTGTTGGAAACCATCGCGCTGCACCAGTTCGACGCCTGCATCGGCGGCGCCCGCCGCGACGAGGAAAAGGCGCGTGCGAAGGAACGCATCTTTTCGTTCCGCGACGAATTCGGCCAGTGGAATCCGAAGGCGCAGCGGCCGGAACTCTGGGACCTGTACAACACGCGCGTGCATCCGGGCGAAAACATGCGGGTGTTCCCGATCTCGAACTGGACCGAACTGGACGTCTGGCAATACATCGCGCGCGAACACCTGGCGCTGCCGGAAATCTATTTCGCGCACCGGCGCGAAGTGGTCGAACGCGGCGGCATGCTGGTGCCGGTGACGCCGCTCACGCCGCTGCGCGAAGGCGAAACGGCACAGGCGCGGATGGTGCGCTTCCGCACCGTCGGCGACATTTCCTGCACCTGCCCGGTGGCGTCGGAAGCCGCCACCGCCGACGCCATCATCGCCGAAACGGCGGTCACGCAAATCACCGAGCGCGGCGCCACCCGCGCCGACGACCAGACCTCGGAAGCCTCGATGGAAAAACGCAAGAAGGAAGGATATTTCTGATGAGCGCCGTACCGACCACCCACGACCATGCATCTTCGCCCGAGGCCAGCGCCGGGCTGCTGCGCTTCATCACCGCCGGCTCGGTCGACGACGGCAAGAGCACGCTGATCGGGCGCCTGCTGTACGACAGCAAGGGCATCTTCGCCGACCAGCTGGACGCGATCGGCCGCTCGCGCCACAAGCGCACCGCCGGCGACGCGCCCGACCTGTCGCTGTTGACCGACGGCCTGGAAGCCGAGCGCGAACAGGGCATCACGATCGACGTCGCCTACCGCTACTTCGCCACGCCCAGACGCAAGTTCATCATCGCCGACACCCCGGGCCACGAGCAGTACACGCGCAACATGGTGACCGGCGCTTCCACCGCCGATGCCGCGATCATCCTGATCGACGCCTCCAAGGTGCGCTTCGACGACGACGGCACGGTCGAACTGCTGACGCAGACCAAGCGCCATTCGGCGATCGCGCGGCTGCTGAACATCGCGCACGTGGTGGTGGCGGTCAACAAGATGGACCTGGTCGGCTACGACCGGGCGGTGTACGAACGGATCGTCGCCGCCTACCGCGCTTTCGCGCGCGGCATCGGTCTGGACCACGTGCAGGCGATTCCGCTGTCGGCGCTGACCGGCGACAACGTGGTCGAGGCCGGCGCCCACATGCCGTGGCACGACGGCCCAACCCTGATCGCGCTGCTGGAAGCACTGCCGGTCGACGATGCGGCGGCCGCTGCGCCACTGCGCTTTCCGGTACAGCTGGTGGCGCGCCACAACGGCCATGAAGCCGACGGTTTTCGCGGCTACATGGGCCGCATCGAAACCGGCAGCGTGCGGCGCGGCCAGCAGCTGGCGGTGCTGCCCGGCGGCCACACGGCCACCGTCAAGGACATCCGCACGCTGGAAGGCAGCCACGCCGCCGCCGATGCGGGCCAGGCGGTGACGCTGCTGCTGGAAGAGGACATCGACATTTCGCGCGGCGACATGCTGGCCTCGATCGAGCAGCCGCCGGCGCTGCTGTCGGCGATCGATGCCGACCTCTGCTGGCTGTCGGAAGAGCCGCTCGACGCGCGCCGCAAGTACTGGCTGAAGCACACCACGCGGCAGGTGGCGGCGCGCGTCGCCGCGATCGAGTCGCTGTTGGACGTCAATACGCAAGAGCGGCGCCCGGCCGAACGGCTGGTGCTGAACGACATCGCGCGCGTTTCCCTGACGCTGCAGCAGCCGATCGCCGCCGATGGCTACGACGCGCTGCGCGCCACCGGCGCCTTCATCCTGATCGACTCTGCCACGCACCAGACGGTGGCGGCCGGCATGGTCCGGCTCGGCTAGGCGGCGGCGATGACGCAGGCTGTCCATCCACGCTACGGCAAGGTCTACC
>JBATWJ010000170.1:0-3966 GCA_049672545.1 Burkholderiaceae bacterium | reverse complement strand
GCCATGCGGGGCGGCAGCCGGTGCGGACGGGTGGCGGCGCACGAACAGCCGCTCGATCACCACGAAGAACAAGGGAATGAAGAAGATGCCGAGCAGGGTGCCGACGATCATGCCGCCCAGCACGCCGGTACCGATTGCGCGCTGCGCGCCGGAGCCGGCGCCGGAGGCGACCGCCAGCGGCAGCACGCCGAGGCCGAAGGCCAGCGAGGTCATCAGGATCGGCCGCAGGCGATCCTGCACCGCAGCCATGGTGGCGGCGATCAGCTCCATTCCGGACTCCAGGTTTTCCTTGGCGAACTCGACGATCAGGATCGCGTTCTTGCTGGTCAGGCCGACCGTGGTCAGCATCGCCACCTGGAAGTAGACGTCGCGCTCCATGCCGCGCAGCGTGCCGGCCAGCGCGGTGCCGAGGATGCCGAGCGGCGCGATCAAGAGCACCGCGGTCGGGATCGACCAGCTCTCGTACATCGCCGCCAGGCACAGGAACACGATCAACAGCGACAGCGAGTACAGCAGCGGCGTCTGCGCGCCGGCCTGGCGTTCCTGGTAGGACAGGCCGGTCCATTCGATGCCGACGCCCTGCGGCAGCTTGGCCACCAGGCGCTCGACCTCGGCCATGGCGTCGCCGGAGCTGACGCCGGGTGCCGCCTCGCCGTTGATTTCCATCGCCGGCACGCCGTTGTAGCGCTCCAGGCGCGGCGAGCCGTAATCCCAGTGCCAGGCGGCGAACGAGGTGAACGGCACCATCTGGCCCTGGCTGTTGCGCACGCTCCAGCGCGGGAAGTCTTCCGGCACCATGCGGAACGGCGCGTCGGACTGCATGTAGACGCGCTTGACGCGGCCGCGGTCGATGAAGTCGTCGATGTACTGGCCGCCCCAGGCGGTCGACAGCGTGCTGTTGATCGCGTCCAGCGACAGGCCGAGCGCGCTGGCCTTGCGGGTGTCGATGTCGAGCCGGAACTGCGGCGTGTCCTGCAGGCCGTTCGGCCGTACGTTGACCAGCAGCTTGCTTTGCGCGGCGGCGCCGAGGAACTGGTTGCGCGCCGCGGTCAGCGCTTCGTGGCCGAGGTTGGCGTTGTCCTTCAGGAAGAACACGAAGCCGCCCGACGTGCCCAGTTCCGGCATCGCCGGCGGCGGGAATGCGTAGGCGATCGCATCCTTGAACTGCATGAAGGCGCCCATCGCGCGGCCGGCCACCGCACCGACGCTGGCCTCGGGGCTGGTCCGCTCGCTCCAGTCCTTCAGCTTGACGAAGGCGATGCCGGTGTTCTGGCCGGAGCCGGCGAAGCTGAAGCCCTGCACCGAGAACACCGAGTCGACCGTGTTCTTTTCGTCGTTCAGGAAATGGTCTTCCATCTTCTTGATGGTTTCCATCGTGCGCTCCTGCGTCGCGCCGACCGGCGCCTGCACCATCGCGAACAGGATGCCCTGGTCTTCGGCCGGCAGGAATGCGCTCGGCAGCCGCAGGAACAGGAACACCATCAGCGCCACCAGCGCCGCAAACAGCAGCAGGAAGCGCTTGCCGCGCGCCAGTATGCCGCGCACGCCGCGCTGGTAGCGCGCGCTGCCGGCGTTGAAGGTATGGTTGAACCAGCCGAAGAAGCCGGTTTCCTTCGCGTGCTGGCCCTTCGGAATCGGCTTCAAGAGTGTCGCGCACAGCGCCGGCGTCAGGATGATCGCGATCAGCACCGACAGGCCCATCGCCGAGACAATGGTGGCCGAGAACTGCCGGTAGATGATGCCGGTCGAGCCGCCCAGGAAGGCCATCGGCACGAACACCGCCGACAGCACCAGGCCGATGCCGACCAGGGCGCCGGTGATCTGGTCCATCGACTTGCGCGTGGCTTCCAGTGGCGACAGTCCTTCCTCGCTCATCACGCGCTCGACGTTTTCGACCACCACGATTGCATCGTCGACCAGGAGGCCGATCGCCAGCACCATCGCAAACATGGTCAGCATGTTGATCGAGAAGCCGAGTGCCGCCAGCACGCCGAAGGTGCCCAGCAGCACCACCGGCACCGCGATGGTCGGGATCAGGGTGGCGCGGAAATTCTGCAGGAACAGGTACATCACCAGGAACACCAGCACGATCGCTTCCAGCAGGGTCTTGACCACGCCCTTGATCGACACCTGCACGAACGGCGTGGTGTCGAATGGAATCACCGCCGTCAACCCTTGCGGGAAGGTCGGCTGCAATTGCTTCAGCGCCTTTTCGACGCCGACCGCGGTGTCCAGCGCGTTGGCGCCGGTCGCCAGCGAGATGGCGACGCCGGTGGCCGGCTTGCCGTTGTAGCGGCTGATGAAGTCGTAGTTCTCGGCGCCCATCTCGACCCGGGCGATGTCGCCCAGCGTCAGCACCGAGCCGTCGGTGTTGCTGCGCACCACGATCTGGCGGAACTGTTCCGGTGTCTGTAGCCGGTCCTGTGCGGTGACGGTGGCATTCAGCTGCTGGCCATCGACCGCCGGCGTGCCGCCGAGCTGGCCGACCGCAATCTGCGCGTTTTGCGCGCGCACCGCGGCGATCACGTCGTCCGGCGCCAGCCTGTAGGTGTCCAGCTTGCTGGGATCGAGCCAGATCCGCATCGCGTACTTGGAGCCGAACACCTGCAGCGTGCCGACCCCGGGCACGCGCGACAGCGGGTCGACCAGGTTGGCCACCACGTAGTCGGAAATGTCGTCCTTGTCCATGCTGCCGTCTTCGGAGACGAAGCCGAGCACCATCAGGAAGCCGCTGCTGGCCTTGCTGACGTTGACGCCCTGGCGCTGTACTTCCTGCGGCAAGAGCGGCATCGCCAGCTGCAGCTTGTTCTGCACCTGCACCTGCGCGGTGTCGGCATTGGTGCCGTTGGCGAAGGTCAGCGTGATGGTGGCGCTGCCGCTGGCGTCGCTGGTCGACGAGAAGTACAGCAGGCCGTCCAGGCCTTTCATGTTCTGTTCGATGATCTGCGTCACCGAGTCCTGCACCACCTTGGCCGAGGCGCCCGGATAGACGGCGTTGATGGTCACCGTCGGCGGCGCGATGGTCGGGTACTGCGAGATCGGCAGCTGCGTGATCGACAGCGCGCCGGCCAGCATGATGATGATCGCGATGACCCAGGCGAAGATCGGGCGATCGATGAAGAAACGAGCCATGACGCCCCCTTACTTCGGCTCGGCCGACGCGGCCGGCTTGGCGGCTGCGTCCGCCTGGCCGTCGGCGGCAGCCTCGACCGCCTGCACCGGCATGCCGGGACCGATCTTCTGCAGCCCGGCCACGATCACGCGGTCGCCGGCCACCAGCCCGCCATCGATCAGCCACTTGTCGCCGATGGTGCGGCTGGTCTGGACCGCGCGCGGCTCGACCTTGTTGTCCTTGCCGACCACCATTGCCGTCGCGTTGCCCTTCGGGTCGCGCGTGATGCCCTGCTGCGGCACCAGCAGCGCGTTGTCGCGCTGGCCGCTGCCGAGCAGTGCGCGCACGTACATGCCGGGCAGCAATGCCTGCTCCGGGTTCGGTACCGTCACGCGCAGCGAATAGCTGCCGGTGGTCGGGTCGACGGTGACGTCGGAAAACGCCAGCTTGCCGTCGTGCGGGTAGCGGCGGCCGTCTTCCAGCAGGATCTGCACCGGCACGTCGCGCGTCGCGGTCAGCGTGCCGGCCGCCAGTTCCTGGCGCAGCTGCAGCAGTTCGCTGCTCGACTGCGTCAGGTCGATGTACATCGGATCGAGCTGCTGCACGGTGGCCAGCGCCGCCGCCTGGTTGGCGGTCACCAGCGCTCCCTGGGTGACCGACGATTTGCCGATGCGGCCGCTGATCGGCGCCGTGATGCGCGCGTAGTCGAGCACGATGCTCGAGCGCTGCAGCGCCGCCTGTGCCGCCTTGACGTCGGCTTCGGCCTGCGCCAGCGCGGCGGTGGCGTTTTCATTGTCCTGCCGGCTGACGGCGTCGATCTTGGCCAGCTCGGCGGTGCGCTTGGCGTTCAGGCG
>JBATWJ010000169.1:0-21067 GCA_049672545.1 Burkholderiaceae bacterium | reverse complement strand
GCCGCATGATCTACGTCGAGACGCCGATGAACCCGACGCTGGGCGTGGTCGACCTGCGCCAAGTGGCCGAGGCCGCCCGCGCGCACGGCCTGCTGTCGGTGGCCGACAACACCTTCGCCACGCCGATCCTGACCCGGCCGCTGGAACTCGGCATCGACATTTCGCTGCATTCGGCCACCAAATACATCGGCGGCCACGGCGACGCCACCGGCGGCATCGTCACCGGCGCGCGCCGCCACTTGGAACGCATCCGCCACGTCGGCATGAAGCAACTGGGCGCCTGCATGAGCCCGCAGGACGCCTATCTATTCATCCGCGGCAGCAAGACGCTGGCCTTGCGGGTCGAGCAATCGTCGGCGAACGCGCTGCAACTTGCACGCTTCTTGCGGCAACGCCAGGAAATTTCCCGGGTTTACTATCCCGGTCTGGAATCTCATCCGAACCACGCGGTGGCGGCGCGGCAGATGCAAGCGTTCGGCGGCATCCTGTCCTGCGACATGGCTGGCGGCCTGGCGGCGGCGCGCACCCTGCTCGACAACCTGCAACTGATCACGCAGGCGGTGTCGATCGGCGACACCGACTCGCTGGCCTGCCACCCGGCCAGCACCACGCATCGCGGCATCGCGCGCGACATCCGCGAACGGCAGGGCGTCACCGACGGCATGATCCGCTTTTCGATCGGCATCGAAGATGCCGCCGACCTGCAGGCCGACCTGGCACGGGCATTGAATATGCTAGGCCAATCCCCATCTGCAGTGGTGCCAGAAAACCGGCGATGAATCAGCGATAAACCGCGGGCGCTGCTGCCCAAAAATGCGGCAGTTGCAGGCTTGGCAAGCGGTTGCCGCACTGCAACATTCGATGCTCTGCGCGCGCGTGCGCTGCGGTCCTGCAGACCGGCCCTTCCAACCGGAACGGAAAGGCCATGGAAAATCACCGAATTACGTGTTTTCGCAAGGTTTCCAGCCGCTTTCGACTGGCGTTTGCTGCACCGCAATGCTATAATTTGATGTTGTTCGATAGTCCGATCAAACCTCTTGAAACGCGCCATGTCGCGGGTTCGGCCTTCCGGCACACTCTTCGCCGCTGGGGCGGCGCCCTGCGCGGTACTGTCTGCCGCGCCGCGCTCACCAGACCAATGGCCGCGCCATCCTTGCTCCGTCCGGGCGGCGGAAAGCAATCCGTGGGACCACAGCGCCCACCGAGGTCATCATCGCTATCGCTGCCGCGCATACTCATTCTCGATCCAGGAAAGGGCTTCTCATGTCCAATGTGAAATCGCAAACCCCTCGCAATGCCACGGCGAAAAACAGCGTCAGCCGTGCCGATGCGACCAGGGCTGGCGCTGCCGCGCCCGAAGTGACGCGCATCACGGACGCCGCCATCCTGGCGTCGATCGACACCTCCAGCTACGCGATGCCGGGCACCAAGGTGCCGGGCCGGCGTGGGCGCCGCCCCAGCGAATTCCAGCCGGAAGACGACGAAATCACCGCGCTGAACGCGATCGAGCGCGCCGAGCTGAAGGCGGTGCGCAACAAGCGCCATGCCGCCGCACAGGGAGCCGCGACCGATGCACAGGCCGAAGCCGCCAAGCAGGAAGAACGGCGCCAGCAGATCGCACTGCTGATCACGGCCGCGCGCGACCGCGGCTATCTGACGCACGCTGAAATCAGCGACCACCTGTCCGACAATTCGGTCGAGCCGGACGATCTCGAACGCCTGACCGCCGCGCTGCACGACATCGGCATCGCGGTCTACGAGCGGGCGCCGGATTCCGACGCGCTCCTGGTCGACAGCGCCGACACCCATACCGTGCACAACACCTCCGACGACGTGGTGGAAGCCGCTGCCGAGGCGGTGCTGGCCACCACCTCGTCCGACTTCGGCCGCTCGACCGACCCGGTGCGCCTGTACATGCGCGAAATGGGCGCGTCGCCGCTGCTGACGCGCGAAGGCGAAATCGAAATCGCCAAGCGCATCGAAGCCGGCCAGAAGGAAATGATGCGCGCGCTGTGCGCCTATCCGGCCACCATCGCCGACATCGTCGCCGCCGCCGCCAAAATCAAGGACGGCGAGATGAAGATCGGCGACTTCGTCGACGGCTTGCGCGATCTGCCGGAGCCGGAAGCACCGGCGCCTGCGCCGGCGCCGGCCTCGACCCAGGCCAGCGCCGACGATGAAGTCGAGGACGGCGACGAGCGCCTCGATGACGGCCAGGACGAGGACGACGACGCCGCGCTGGCAGCCGACGTCTCGGCCCAGTACAACGCGCAGATGGAAGCGATGGCGATGGAGAAATTCGCCCGTATCGCGCGCCATTTCGACCGCATGGGCAAGGCCTACAGCCGCCATGGCTACCAGTCGGCGCCATACGTCGCCGCGCAGCAGGCGGTGGAACAGGAAGTGATGAGCATCCGTTTCACCGCCAAGGCGGTCGAAACGCTGTGCGACCGCCTGCGCGCCGACATGGAAACGCTGCGCGCGATCGAGCGCCGCGTGATGGCGATCGCGGTCGACCAGTGCCGCATGCCGCGCGAGCGCTTCATCGAGACCTTCCCCGGCCGCGAAACCGACCTCGCCTGGATCGACGACGAAATCGCCGCCGGCCACGCCGACCGCGCCACGCTGGAGCGCCAGGCGCCGGCGATCCGCGAAGCGCAGGGCGAGCTGATCGAACTGCAGGCGCGGCTGGCCCTGACCCTGCCCGACCTGCGCAAGATCCACCGCAGCATGATGGCCGGCGAACGCGAAGCGCGCCGCGCCAAGCACGACATGACCAAGGCCAACCTGCGGCTGGTGATCTCGATCGCCAAGAAATACGTCAACCGCGGCCTGCAGTTCCTCGACCTGATCCAGGAAGGCAACATCGGCCTGATGAAGGCGGTTGACAAGTTCGAATACCGGCGCGGCTTCAAATTCTCGACCTACGCGACCTGGTGGATCCGGCAGGCAATTACGCGCGCGGTGGCCGACCTCGGTCGCACCATCCGGGTGCCGGTGCACATGATCGAATCGATCAACAAGCTGAACCGTATCTCGCGCGAAATTCTGCAGCAGACCGGTGCCGATCCGGACATCGCGACGCTGGTGGCGCGCATGGAAATGCCGGAAAACAAGGTCAAGGCGATCCTGAAGGTCGCGCGCGAGCCGATCTCGATGGAAACGCCGGTCGGCGAAGACGGCGACATGTCGCTCGGCGACCTGATCCAGGACAGCGACGCCGTCAGCCCGGACGACGCCGCGATGCAGTCGGCGATGAACAGCGTGATCAAGGAGCTGCTGGATTCGCTGACCCCGCGCGAGGCGAAGGTGATCCGCATGCGCTTCGGCATGGACATGGCGACCGAGCAGACGCTGGAAGAGATCGGCAACCAGTTCGACGTCACGCGCGAGCGCATCCGCCAGATCGAAGCCAAGGCGCTGCGCAAGCTGCGCCATCCTTCGCGCTCCGACCGCCTGGACGATTTCCGTCAGGCCAACGCCTAAGGAGCGCGCGCTCCTTGTCCGCCCATCGCAGCGACAGCAAGCCGGCGCCGGGATTCCCGCCGCCGGCTTCTTCTTGTCCGCAGGTTACGCTGTCCGAGCACGAAGGCGTGCTCTACCTGCATCTCGGCACCGAATGGATCCAGGGCGCGATGCGGCTGTCGCAACCGGATGTGATCGAGATCGAATACGTGCAGCAGATGATGATGTGGCTGCTGTTCGAGCGGCAGCCGCGCCACGTGGTCCAGCTCGGCCTCGGCGCCGGCGCGCTGACCCGCTTCTGCCACCGCCGCCTGCCGGATACCCGCGTCACCGCCGTCGAACTGAATCCGCAAGTGATCCGGATTTGCCGCTCCACCTTCGCGCTGCCGCCGGACGACGCGCGGCTTTCCGTGCTGCAGATGGATGCGCTGGACTTCGTCGCCGATCCCGCCAACCACGCCGCCGCCGACGTGCTGCAGGTCGACCTGTACGACGCCGCGGCGCGCGCGCCGGTGCTCGATACGCCGGAGTTCTACCGCGCCTGCGCCGACTGCCTGACGGAAAACGGCATGCTGACCGCCAACCTGTTCGGCGACCAGGTGAATTACGGGAAAAGCCTGCGGGCGCTGGAAGACGCCTTCGACGCCGTCGCCTGGCTGCCGGTGGTGCACGACGCCAACGTGGTCGCGATCGCCTTCAAGCGCGCGCCGGCAATCGATTTCGCCACGCTGTACCGGCGCGCCGCCGCGATCCGGCGCGCTCTGAACCTGCCGGCGCAGACTTGGGTCGACGGCTTGAAACGCTGGATGCGGCAGGATGAGGAGGCCGGCTAGCGGTTCGCCGCTCGGCCCCAAGCTCTTCTCTTCGGAAACGCCCGCCGCTTCTGGTCGTACCGCCCTGCACAACCACATCCCGGCGTAGTTACCCTATCCTTCCTGCCTGTCGTTCCGGCGGTTTCAGCCGGAACCCAGCGTGGTTCTGCGCCATCCCAGCCCGCCTCCACTGTTCATTACTCATCCGGCCAATCATCGCTCCTGAAATGACGGAGTATGTAGACAAACTGGAGGAAATATCTGCGGGATAGGAGCATGGGAAAGGGAGTATATGCCAGCCCAACGCCACCTCCCGAAACCCAGCCGTTATTCCGTACTCCCGTTGCGACGACAAAAGAGCTTGTCCAGCAAAAGTACCTCGCCATCTTTCTCCGGCCGATGAGAGACTGACATTACGCCCGAATTCCTTGACAATGAGTTTGCACCGAACCGCCACGTGGCAAACGGTCCAACCTAGTGTTCAGGATTGTTCATACCGGGTAGTCCACCTTCGATTCGCACGTTGCCGCCTCCAGGAGCTCACCATGACAGACACGAACAAGCACGCCGGCCCCTCGTCCACCACCGGCTCCGGGGCGCCCGCCCCGAGCGACCGCCATTCCCTCACCATCGGCCCGAACGGCCCGCTCCTGCTGCACGACGTGCATTTCCTGGAGCAGATGGCGCATTTCAACCGCGAGAAAGTGCCGGAGCGCCAGCCGCACGCCAAGGGCGCCGGCGCCTTCGGCATGTTCGAGACGACCGCCGACGTGTCCGCCTACACCAAGGCGGCGCTGTTCCAGAAGGGCTGCAAGACCGAAATGCTGGCGCGCTTTTCGACGGTCGCCGGCGAAGCCGGTAGCCCCGATACCTGGCGCGACGTCCGCGGCTTTTCGCTGAAGTTCTATACCGACGAAGGCAACTACGACCTGGTCGGCAACAACACGCCGATCTTCTTCGTGCGCGATCCGATGAAGTTTCCGCACTTCATCCGCAGCCAGAAGCGCCTGCCGGATTCCGGCCTGCGCGACAACCACATGCAGTGGGATTTCTGGACCAACAACCCCGAATCCGCCCACCAGGTCACCTACCTGATGGGCGACCGCGGCCTGCCGCGCACCTGGCGCCACATGAACGGCTACGGCTCGCACACCTACATGTGGGTCAACGCCAACGGCGAGCGGTTCTGGGTGAAATACCACTTCCATACCAACCAGGGCATGCAGCAGTTCACCAATGACGAAGCCAAGGCCATGGCCGGCAAGGACGCCGACTTCCACCGCCGCGACCTGTTCGACGCGATCGCCCATGGCGATCATCCGAGCTGGACCCTGTCCGTCCAGGTGATGCCCTATGCCGAGGCGGCGAACTATCGCTTCAATCCCTTCGACCTGACCAAGACCTGGTCGCACAAGGACTATCCGCTGATCGAAGTCGGCCGGATGACGCTCGACCGCAATCCGGAAAACTTCTTCGCCCAGATCGAGCAGGCCGCTTTTTCTCCGGGCAATACGGTGCCCGGCATCGGGCTGTCGCCGGACAAGATGCTCTTGGGCCGCGCCTTTGCCTACAACGACGCGCAGCGCAACCGGATCGGCACCAATTTCCACCAATTGCCGGTGAACAAACCAAAATTTCCGGTCAACACCTACATGTTCGACGGCCACATGACCTACGAACACAGCGGCAGCCAACCGGTCTACGCGCCGAATTCCGGTGGACGCAGCTGGGCCGACGATAGCGGCCGGATGGAGGACGGCTGGGAAACGGACGGTGAGATGGTGCGCAGCGCCTACACGCTGCATCCGGAAGACGACGATTTTAGCCAGCCCGGAACGCTGGTGCGCGAGGTCTACGACGAGGAGCAACGTAGCCGCCTGGTCGAAACCGTCGCCGGCAGCCTGCTCGGCGGCGTCCGCAGCCCGGTGCTCGAGCGCGCTTTCGAATACTGGAAAAGTATCGATCCCGACATCGGCCGGCGTATCGAAGAAACGGTGCGTAAAGGCCAGGCACCGGAGCCGGCGGCGGGGATGAGCGAAGCCTAGGCCCGGTTGTCGTCGCGCTGATTCAGAGCGCGGTTCAACCCAAAGAAAAAAGCCCCTTGCGGGGCTTTTGTTCTTGGCGGAGAGGGTGGGATTCGAACCCACGGTACGCTCACACGTACGCCTGATTTCGAGTCAGGTACATTCGACCACTCTGCCACCTCTCCTGATTCGGTCGTTTTGCCGCATGGGCTGCAGCAAAGCGAAAGATTATAGCAGAACTGCCCGGAATTCCAAGAATTTTGATAAGGCAGCCGGCCGGCGAGATCTATGACACGCACGCTGTCGGTTCATGCCGCGGTCATAAAGCATCGTTAAGATCGGCGCACGCAATTTTGCGGCCTGCCGAGCGTGATGCCCATGCCGGCGTCACGACGGATTCCGCGCATATCATGCTGACCACCGGCCAATCGTTCGACCAAACCTCCAACATCACGGCACTGCCACCGCTCGCGGTCAGCCCGGGCGCGACGACACCGGCAGCCGCAGCCGCATCCGCGCCCGATGACAGCGCCCTGCTGCTGTCGCGCCTGCACGAAATCGTCGAGCAGCGCCTGCTGCATGCGCTGTTCCAGCCGATCATCGACATGCGCAGCGGTCGCATCCACGGCTACGAGGGCTTGATTCGTGGGCCGTCCGACGGCCCGCTGCATTCTCCGCTGACACTGTTCAAGCTGGCGCGTACGCATGGCCTGGCTGTGAAGGTCGAACATTTGTGCCGGCGCGTGGTGCTGGAGCAGTTCGCTGCGCTGCAGCTACCGGGCAAGCTGTTCCTGAACGTCAGCCCCGAGTGCCTGCTGCAGCCGCAGGCCAGGCACGGCGAAACGCTGGATTACATCCAGCAGATCGGGATCGATCCGCAGCGCGTGATCATCGAGCTGACCGAAAGCCAGCCGACCTACGACTACGACTTGCTGCGCGACGCGGTCGCGCACTACCGCAGCATGGGCTTCCAGATCGCCATCGACGATCTGGGCGAAGGATTCTCCAGCCTGCGCCTGTGGTCCGAGCTGCGGCCGCAGTACGTGAAGATCGACATGCATTTCGTACAGGGCATCAACCACGACCCGGTCAAGCGCCAGTTCGTGCATTCGATCCAGGAAATCGCGCAGAAGTCGGACACCGTGGTGATCGCCGAAGGTATCGAGACCCAGGCCGAACTGCTGCTGATCCGCGAGCTCGGCATCGACTACGGCCAGGGCTATCACATCGCGCGCCCGAACGGCAATCCGGCCACCGCGCTGTCGGCCGAAATCGCCCGGACCCTGAGCCGCAGCGCGGCGCCGGCCCATCCCGACCGGCGTCCGGCCGGGCGGCAGGCGCCGACCGCCTTGAAGCTGCTGCGCATCGTGCCGATCGCCACTTCGGATACCCGGAACAGCGACATCTACGAGCTGTTTCTCGGCGATTCCAAACTACAGATCGCGCCGGTGGTCGAAAACGGCACGCCGATCGGCATCATCAACCGCTACACGATGATCGACCGGCTGGCGCGCCCGTACCAGCGCGAGCTGTACGAAAAGAAGTCCTGCACCTTCTTCATGGACCCGAATCCGCTGCTCGCCGACAAGGACACCAGCCTGCAGGACCTGTCCCACATCATCGTCGAGGCCGATCCGCACCATCTGTTCAACGGCTTCATCATCGCCGACCAGGGGCGCTACCTCGGCATGGGCACCGGGCACGACCTGATGCGCGAAATCACGCAGATGCGGATCAACGCCGCGCGCTATGCCAATCCGCTGACGCAGCTGCCCGGCAACGTGCCGATCAACGAGCACATCGACCGCCTGCTGCAGGATGGCGTGCGCTTCCACGCATGCTATTGCGACCTCGACCATTTCAAGCCGTTCAACGACGTCTACGGCTATCGGCGGGGCGACCAGGTGATCCAGCTGAGCGGCAACATCCTGGCCGCGCACTGCGATCCGAACCAGGATTTCATCGGCCACATCGGCGGCGACGATTTCATCGTGCTATTCACGAGCGCAGACTGGGAGCGGCGCTGCCGCGCGATCCTGGAAGCATTCGCCGCCAAGATACAGGAGTTCTACAGCCTGGAAGACCGCGAACGCGGCGGCTATCTGAGCGAAGACCGGCAAGGCAAGAAGGTGTTCCATCCGCTGGTCAGCCTGTCGCTCGGCGTGGTGGTCGCCGAGCCGGCCTACCACTACTCGCACCACCAGATCGCGACGGCAGCAGCGGAAGCCAAGCGGCAGGCCAAGAAAATCCACGGCAACAGTCTGTTCGTCGAACGCCGCCGCGCGCAGCAGGCCTAGTCGCGGCGCGCGGCCGGGTTCAGGCGCGCGGTGTCAGGCGCGTCAGGCCGCCCATGTAGGGCAGCAGCACCGCCGGGATGTCGATGCTGCCATCGGCCTGCTGGTAGTTTTCCAGCAGCGCTACCAGCGTGCGGCCAACCGCGAGGCCGGAGCCGTTCAGCGTATGCAGCAGTTCCGGTTTGCCCTGGGCGTTGCGAAAGCGCGCCTGCATCCGGCGCGCCTGGAACGCCTCGCAGTTCGACACCGACGAAATCTCCCGGTAGGTGTTCTGCGCCGGCAGCCACACTTCCAGGTCGTAGGTTTTGGCGGCGCCGAAGCCCATGTCGCCGGTGCACAGCGTGATCACGCGGTACGGCAGGCCGAGCTTTTGCAGGATCGCTTCGGCGTGGCCGACCATCTGCTCCAGCGCGTCGTAGGAGTGGTCGGGATGGACGATCTGCACCATCTCCACCTTGTCGAACTGGTGCTGGCGGATCATGCCGCGCGTGTCGCGGCCGTAGCTGCCGGCCTCCGAGCGGAAGCACGGCGAATGCGCGGTCATCCGGATCGGCAGCGCGTCGGCGGCGACGATCTGGTCGCGCACGATGTTAGTCAGCGGTACCTCGGCGGTCGGGATCAGGTACAGCGCCGCCTGCTCGCGATCCTGCTCGCCCTCCTGCCCGCCCTTCTGCACCGAAAACAGGTCGTCGGCGAACTTCGGCAGCTGGCCGGTGCCGCGCAGAGAATCGGCGTTGACGATGTACGGCGTGTAGCACTCGGTATAGCCATGCTCGCCGGTGTGCGTATCCAGCATGAATTGCGCCAGCGCCCGGTGCAGGCGCGCGATGCCGCCCTTCATGACCGCAAAGCGCGCGCCGGTCAGCTTGGCGGCGGTATCGAAATCCAGCCCCAACGGCGCGCCGACGTCGACGTGGTCGCGCACCTCGAAATCGAAGCTGCGCGGCGTGCCGACCTTGCGCACCTCGACGTTGGCCGATTCGTTCGCCCCGACCGGCACCGATTCGTGCGGCAGGTTCGGCAGCGCCAGCATGAAGTCGTTCAGCGCCGCCTGCACCTGGTCGAGCGTGGCCGCCGACGCCTTCAGTTCGTCGCCGATGCCGGCCACCTCGGCCAGTACCGCGGATGCATCCTCGTCCTTGCCCTTCAACACGCCGACCTGCTTGGACAGGCTGTTGCGGCGCGACTGCAGTTCCTCGGTACGAGTCTGGATCTGCTTGCGCTGCGCCTCCAGCGCAGCGAAGGCGGCGCTGTCCAGCACGAAGCCGCGCGTCGCCAGGCGGGCTGCGACGGCGTCGAGGTCCTTGCGCAGGAGTTGGATGTCGATCATGGGAATACGGTGCGTGAGTTGAGATGGAAGGCGCCATTGTATCAAGGCGACCGCCGGCCAGAAGCGGTGCGGCTGCGGCGCTTCTGGCCGGTTGACGGCATGGCTGCGGCATTCGACAATCCGCCATCCAATCCAGGAGCGACATCATGCAGCAGTGGCTTTTCCTCGCGGTGGCGATCGTCAGCGAAGTGATCGCAACCTCGGCGCTGAAGGCATCCGACAGCTTCAGCCGGCTCTGGCCATCGCTGCTGGTGGTCGCCGGTTATGCGATTTCGTTCTACTTCCTGTCGCTGACCTTCCGCACGATCCCGGTCGGCGTGGCATATGCGATCTGGTCGGGCGTCGGCGTGACGCTGATCGCGCTGATTGCCTGGCTGTTTCTCGGGCAGGCGATGGACTTGCCGGCGCTGATCGGCATCGGCTTGATCGTGGCCGGCGTGGTGGTGCTGAACCTGTTTTCCAAGTCGGTTTCGCACTAAGGCGAGCGACGGCGGCGCCTCCGCGTCTCCTACTCCCCGTCCTTTTTCGCCTGCCGGTCGAGCGAGCGCAGATAGGCCAGCTTTTCCGCAATCTTCTGCTCCAGCCCGCGCGGCGTCGGCACATACCAGTTCGGCTCAGCCATCCCGTCCGGCAGATAGGTTTCGCCGGCGGCGTAGGCATTCGGCTCGTCGTGCGCGTAGCGATACAGCTTGCCGTAGCCGAGCTCCTTCATCAGCTTGGTCGGCGCGTTGCGCAAGTGCTCCGGTACCGGACGCGACTTGTCGCGGGCGACGAAGGCGCGCGCCGCGTTGTAGGCGTTGTAGCCGGCGTTGCTCTTGGCCGCTACCGCCAGATAGATCACCGCCTGCGCCAGCGCCAGCTCCCCTTCCGGGCTGCCGAGCCGCTCGTAGGTGGCGGCGGCATCGTTGGCCATCTGCATCGCACGCGGATCGGCCAGGCCGATGTCTTCCCAGGCCATGCGCACGATGCGGCGCGCCAGGTAACGCGCATCGGCGCCGCCGTCCAGCATGCGCAGCAGCCAGTACAGTGCCGCGTCGGGATTGGAGCCGCGCACCGACTTGTGCAGCGCCGAGATCTGGTCGTAGAAGGCGTCGCCGCCCTTGTCGAAGCGGCGCAAGGTGTCGCCGAGCGATTGCGCCAGTAGTGCGGCATCGACCGTCTCCTGCTTCTTCGCGGCGGCGGCGCGCGCGACGATCTCCAGGTTGTTGAGCAACTTACGGGCGTCGCCGTCGGCGCTGGCAACCAACGTCGCTTTCGCCTCGTCGGTGAACGCCAGGCCGTCGAGCTCGCGGCGGCAGGCGCGCTCGACCAGCAGCGCCAAATCCTCGTCGGTCAGCGATTTCAGCACATACACGGCGGCGCGCGACAGCAACGCGCCGTTCACCTCGAACGACGGGTTCTCGGTGGTGGCACCGATGAAGGTGAACAGGCCGCTTTCGACATGCGGCAAAAAAGCGTCCTGCTGGCTCTTGTTGAAGCGGTGCACCTCGTCCACGAATACGATGGTCGACTGCGGGTGCAGCCCGGTACGCGCCAGCTCGGCCTTTTCCACCGCGTCGCGGATGTCCTTGACGCCGCCCAGCACCGCGCTGATCGGGATGAACTGCGCATCGAAGGCCTGCGCCATCAGCCGCGCAATGGTGGTCTTGCCGACGCCCGGCGGACCCCACAGGATGCAGCTGTGCGGCTGGCCCGATTCAAACGCCATGCGCAGCGGTTTGCCTTCGCCGAGGACGTGTTGCTGGCCGATCACTTCGTCCAGGGTGCGCGGGCGCAGGCTTTCGGCGAGGGGAATATGCAGAGGTTTCACGGTGGTCAATCATCCAGCGGGCCGGCGACGCCGTACCCGCGTTTGTTCAATCCGTGAGTGTAAATCATGGTGGTCGCCCCATCCGCGTGCCCGAGCAGCCGGCTTGGCGTACCGCATCCTGCCGACGTCGTCTCGCGCTGTACGAAGGGCAAAGCCAGCAGCCCTAGTTTTATGGGGGTGCAGCTGCCGCCCCCCCATCGCCCAATCCGCGAAAAACATCTACACAGCGACAGCTCGTATTTCGTGTGGATGAGCTTTGCCATCAGACTCCACGGAACGCCCTGCCCGGTGGACATTTCCTGTTTTCATCCTGATACCATAGTGGCAAGCCTATCCAGAACAAGAGCCATGCAGATCAAACGATGCTTACATTTTGTGCGTGCAATGCATCTACCGCCAGGAAAGTACGGCCACATGCAGGCGCCGACTGAACCCTAGCCCGCAGGAGATCGCCGTGCCGCCGTGGGCCAAGATCGCGATCCTGGCCGCTGCCATCCTTGCCGCCGCGCTGTGGCTTGCGCAGCTCTGGCAAGGACGGATGCGGGCCGCCTTGGTCGACTCTATCGAGGCGTCCGCCGGGGGCAGAAACTCGAACGGGGTGGCGGTTCAGGCCATGGAGGAACTGCCTGCTCCTGTGGCCCGATACCTGAACCACGTGCTTTCGGCGGAAAGGAGACGCATTCGGCTCGCCCGCTACGAGCAGGTCGGAAGGCTGCGCACCGATGCGCGAAGCAGTCGTTGGATGCACTTCACTGCCCGGCAAGTGATTGCCCCCGCAATCTCGGAATTCGTCTGGGACGCCCGGGTTTCCATCATGCCGCTCCTGCATGTTCGCGTCCGGGATTCCCTGGTCGACGGCCGTGGCGCCGGCCAGGTCACCTTGCTGTCCGCCATCCCGGTGGGAAGCGCCGGCGGAAACATGGAGATGAATTCCGGCTCGCTGCACAGATTCCTGGCCGAGGCAGTCTGGTATCCGACAGCGCTTCTGCCGAGCGCGCATCTGCGTTGGGATCCGATCGATGAAGCTCGTGCCCTTGCGACGCTCAAGCAGGGCGACATCTCGGTATCCCTCGAGTTCAGGTTCAATCGGAACAACGAGGTGACGGACATCTACACGCCCGGCCGTTGGGGCTCGTTCGACGGCGGGTATAGGCAAGTAGGCTGGGAAGGCAGATTCCGAGACTACGCCATGCACGATGGCGTAGTCGTGCCTACTCAGGGTGAAGTCGGCTGGTACGTGGACGGAGGCTGGCATGCCGTCTGGCGGGGTATAGTCGTTCAAGCGGCACTCGAGTTTGAATGAACGAGTTCCACGAATGGCGGTGGCTGCCTGAACCTTCGCCGCAACCAGCCTGTCACGGCGCACGGCCGCTTGGCTCGGAAGATTGCCTCATTTCTCCATCAGGAGGAATCAAATGGAATACCGTGAACATGACTTGGTCGACGATCGAGCAAACATTCCCGGGCGCGCCGAGCCATCCGGCAAAGTCCGCAGCCTCAGCATTGGCTTAGAAAGTATTGGCGCCAAGCGGATCGGAGCACTCGCCGTAGGCGCAGTCGCATTCGGCGTGCTGGCTATCGGTGCTCTGAAAATTGGCCAGCTTGCCATCAGCCGTATCCGGATTCGCCGCATGGACATCGACGATCTGATGGTTCGCCGCTCGTTCAATGACCGGCATCAGCTATGTTCCGGTCGTTTGCATTTGATTCAACGTAATGGCAGGCGACAGGTTCAGTTGGCTGATCGAACAAGCGTCGACTTGGTCAGAGTGCCGACCACGCCCGAATCGAAAGCGTAAGATGCAGCAGCACGCCGTCCCGAGCCACATAGGCAGAGCCTAGACATCTTGCACCGGAGAGCCATCATGCCCACCGAAGCCTCGCTGACCATCGGCCAGCACGTCGCACAGATTAGCCTGCTGCTGGTAGCCGCCATCGCTATCTTTGGCGGTGCGCTGCAGATGGTTCTCGGCCAACCTGGCACCTCGCCACGGCTGGACAATGTGCACCGGTTCATGGCCGGCGTGTATCTGTCCACCGGCCTGATTTGCCTGTGGGCCGGGATCACCATTCGCCAGCAGGGCTTCCTGGTCTATCTGCTGGCCCTGGGCGTCCTGCTGGCGGGTGTGGGCCGCCTGATTTCCATCAGCAAGGTTGGCCTGCCGGCGCCAACGGCAGTCTGGCTGGGTTATCTGATCCCTGAACTGGTGCTGCCATTCGTCATCGCCGGAGCTCACTATGCAAGCCCCTGAATCGGCACGTTGGTATTCGACATCTGGGAAAAATAGTGCCCAGCCACCGAAGGAACAAATGAGCTCCACGCTTCCGAAAGCAAGGTTTTGGGACAACCTGATTCCGCTGCGCGCCGGCCTGGACGGCGTGCAACTGGCCGGATGGACGCCGGGGCCGCCGGTCAGGAAAGGGCTCGGCTGCGTGTTGCATGCGGATCAGATGATCCCAGTGGCGGAAGGAATAGCGCTGGCGGCGGACATTTATACGCCAAAGCAGCCAGGGCGCTATCCCGCCGTGGTCCTGTTTTCGGCCTACAGTAAAGAGCTGCAGGCCAGTGGCGCACCGACCGGCACCAACGAAATCGGCAGCGCACCGGTGTTCACCGATCGCGGCTATGTGCACATGACGGTCACGCGTCGCGGCATGGGCCGTTCGCAGGGTGAAAGCGTCCTGTTCTTCAACGGCATTGACGTCAAGGACCATGCCGAAGTAATTGCATGGGCGGCCGCGCAGCCATGGTGCGATGGCCGCGTCGTGTTGTTTGGCACCTCCTACTTCGGCATCACGCAGGCGCAGGTCGCGGCGATGCAGCCGCCGGCGCTGAAGGGGTTTTTCAGCATCGAGATGTGCACCGACTATTTCCGGCAAATCGTGATGTTCGGCGGCGCGCCGCAGACCGACTTCCTGACGCTCTGGATGGGAGCGAATTTTTCCGAGGCCCAGTTCAAGCTGCGCGTACCGCCGCTGGTACGGGCACTGGCCAGTCAGGTACTGAATTCACCGCTGCGGCACTGGTGGCGGCCCTGGATAGGAAAACGGATGACGCGGCTCCAGGACTGGTTCAAGACCATGACGCCGACCGAGCCGATGCGCGGGCTGTTCGCCAGTTGGGTGCTGGACGGCAAGACGCGGGCGGCGAACAGCGTGCCGGCCGGGCCGTCGCCGGAACTCGGCAACATCACGGTGCCGTTCGTGGTGGCGCAAAATCCCGGTCACTTCAATTTGCACCAGTTCGGCGGCTACGACTTATTTGAAAACGCCGGCACGCCGAGGGATCGGAAGTGGCTGATCATCAGCGAGGCCGAGTACGAGTTGCCGGCCTATCACTGGCAGATCGAAGCACTGGCGTTCTTCGATCACATCCTGTCCGGCGCTGCCAATGGTTATGCGGCGCAGGCGCCGGTGCGCTATTGGATCGAAGGCGCAAACGAGTTTCGCCGCGCGGCGGATTTTCCGATTCCCGGCAGCCGACCGGTGCGCTTCTATCTGGCTTCCGGTGGGGCCGATGCCACCATCCACCGGCTCAGTAGCAAAGCCAATGAAACCGGCGAAAACTGTTGGGCCGCCGTGCCGAAGGGCGCGACGATCGTGCCCGGCTTCGATCAGGTGGCCAATCAACTGCTCAGCTACGAAGCCGCGATCGACGCCGATGTGGAGTTTTCAGGGCCCGTCACGGCCAACCTGCGATTCAGCTGCAATGAGATCGATTCACACGTGGTGGCACGCCTGGGCCGTATCGACCGCACTGGCGCCTTTCACCTGCTGTCGCTGGGAACGATACGGCCAGCATGCCGCAAGATCGACACCGGCCGCAGCACTGCGATCGAGATCGCCATCGATATCGACGTCCCGCAACCGCTGGTTCCGGGCGAATCGGTGATCCTGCGCTTCAGCCTGACGCCGCAACCAGTGCTGCTGAAAGCGGGCGAGCGCCTGCGCTTCGACGTGGGGAGCCGCACCGACCTGTTGCGCAGCGATGTCAGCCATGGCCGCGCGCAATTCGACATGCAGGTGCCGCCCTATTTTTCACGCAACACCGTGCACTACGGGCCGGACAGTTATGTGGAACTCAGCCATGTGACATGACGCGCTGCATGAGACTGGCAAGGCGCTGCGCGTCAACATCCCAACCGGGGTCTCGGCCTTGACGGTATGTGTCGAACAAATCGTGCTGGGCGTTACGCCACGCTCAGGCCTACGCAGAACCTCGTTCCCGTCGCGCCGCTTCGCTTCTCGGCATTCCCCACTTTTGATATGGCGCCGGGTCAGCATGACAATTCGCATTTCATCGTGATAACCGTGCGGTTAGGATGGTGATCTCTGGCATTGCGTGCTGTGTCAGCGATCCTGCAGTCAAAAGATAAAAATTGGGGGTATGTTGTAAATTTATAACATATTCGCCCGGAATCAGGCGGCACATTAGGGAGTATCCAGAATTGGGGGCCGCCATACCAGCGTGAAAGGGAGTCACATGGATGCCTGGCTATGGAGTCGCGTACTGCACGTGCTCGGCGTGGTGATCTGGATCGGCGGCGTCGCCTTCGTCACGCTGGTGCTGCTGCCGGCGGCGCGCAGCTTGCCGGATGCGGCCAACCGGCATCGGCTGTTCGAACTCGCCGAGGGCCGCTTCGCCTGGTGGGCGCGCGGTGCGACGCTGGTGACCGGACTGTCCGGCTTTTACATGCTGTACCTGTCCGATGGCTGGAGCCGCTTCTCCCAGCCTGGCCAGTGGTGGCTGCATGCGATGGTGACGGTGTGGGTGATTTTCACGCTGATGCTGTTCGTGCTAGAGCCGCTGGTGCTGCATCGGGTGTTCCGCGACGTCGCCCAGCGCGATCCGGCCGGCACCATGCGCCGCATCCAGCGCATGCACGTGTTCCTGCTGGCGATCAGCCTGATTACCGTGGCCGGCGCGGTGGCCGGCAGCCACGGCGGCGACCTGTTCGCGTGGTAGCGGCCTTGCTCAGTTGTTGAAGACGTCGGCGCCCTTCGGCACCACGAATTTGAACTGCTGGGCCGGTAATTGCGGATTCTTTTCGAACTTGGAAAATGTCAGCAGCGAGACCTGGCCGAACGAATCGCGCAGCTCCATCGCCTGCGGCACGCCGTCCTTCAAGCCAATGCCGATGCGGTCGAAGGTGGTGTCCTTGGCTTTCGGCGTCGCCTCCAGCCACTCCAGACCATCCTTGCTGCCGGCCTCCTTCAGCGTGAAATTCTGCTCCAGGTCGTTGCTGCCGAACAGGATCGCCGCCGGCGACGAGCCGAGCGCGTCGCCCAGTTTCCTGACCGTGACCTGGTTCAGATCCTTGTCGTAGATGTAGAGCTTGTCGCCGTCGGCCTGCAGCAGCTGCTCGTAGGGCTTCTGGTACTGCCAGATGAACTTGCCGGGGCGCGCGAAGACGAAAGTGCCGGTGGATGGCGTCGATACCTTGAGGTCGGTACCGCTGCCGCCGGCCTTGACCAGGCGCTGGGTGAATTCGCCCTTGGCGGAATGGGTAGCGGCGACGAAGGACTTGAACTGGTCGAGCGCGCCGGCGTGGGCGAAGGCGGGAGTGATCGCGATGAGTAGTGCAGCCGCTTTGAGCATGAACCTCGTGGTTAGTCCGCGAAAAATAGGGTCAGAGTAATTTTTCGGCAATGGAGCCGCCGAAAAAAAAACTCCGACCCCATGTTTTCGCTCAGCGCCGTGCAATGGGCGGATGATTTGCGTCTGGCTCAAAATTCTTCCCTTCTTCACATTCTTCTATTCGCCGGCATTGCCCGCCGGCACCAGGATTTCACGGTTGCCGTTGGATTGCATGGTGGATACGAGTCCGCTCTGCTCCATTTGTTCCAGCAGGCGCGCGGCGCGGTTATAACCAATTCTCAAATGCCGTTGCACCAACGAGATCGACGCGCGCCGGTTCTTCAGCACCACCGCGACCGCCTGGTCGTACAGCTCGTCGGATTCGCCGCTGGCGCCCTCGCCGGCCACGCCTTCGACGCCGTCTTCCGACACGCCGCCTTCGAGGATGCCCTCGATGTAGTTCGGCTCGCCCTGCTCCTTCAAGTGGTCGACCACGCGGTGCACTTCGTCATCCGACACGAAGGCGCCATGCACCCGCACCGGCAGGCCGGTGCCGGGCGGCATGTACAGCATGTCGCCCATGCCGAGCAGGGTCTCCGCGCCCATCTGGTCGAGGATGGTGCGCGAATCGATCTTGCTGCTGACCTGGAAGGCGATGCGGGTCGGGATGTTGGCCTTGATCAGGCCGGTGATGACGTCGACCGACGGCCGCTGCGTCGCCAGGATCAGGTGGATGCCGGCGGCGCGCGCCTTTTGCGCGATGCGGGCGATCAGCTCCTCGACCTTCTTGCCGACCACCATCATCAGGTCGGCCAGTTCGTCGATGATGATGACGATGGTCGGCAGCTTTTCCAGCGGCTCCGGCGCGTCCGGCGTCAGCGAGAACGGGTTCGGGATCTTCTCCTCCTTCTTGTCGGCTTCGGCGATCTTGGCGTTGAAGCCGGCCAGGTTGCGCACGCCAAGTTTGGACATCAGCTTGTAGCGCCGCTCCATTTCGCCGACCGCCCAGTTCAGCGCGTGGCCGGCCTGGCGCATGTCGGTCACCACCGGCGCCAAGAGGTGCGGAATGCCTTCGTAGATCGACAGTTCCAGCATCTTCGGATCGATCAGGATCAGGCGCACGCTGTTGGGGTCGGACTTGTACAGCAGCGACAGGATGGTGGCGTTGATGCCGACCGACTTGCCGGAACCGGTGGTGCCGGCCACCAGCAGGTGCGGCATCTTGGCCAGGTCGGCGACGATCGGGTGGCCGGCGATGTCCTTGCCGAGCGCCACCGTCAGGCTGGAGGCACTGTCGTTATAGACCTTGGAGCCGAGGATTTCGGTCAGGCGCACGATCTGCCGCTTCGGGTTCGGCAACTCCAGCCCCATGTAATTCTTGCCGGGGATGGTTTCGACCACGCGGATCGAGGTCAGCGACAGCGAACGCGCCAAATCGCGCGCCAGGTTGACGATCTGGCTGCCCTTGACGCCGGTGGCCGGCTCGATCTCGTAGCGCGTGATCACTGGCCCCGGATAGGCGGCCACCACCTTGACTTCGACGCCGAAGTCGGACAGCTTCTTCTCGATCAGGCGGCTGGTGAATTCCAGCGTCTCGACGCTGACGGTCTGCTGTGCCGGCGGCGCCTCGTCCAAGAGCGACAGCGGCGGCAGGTCGGTATCGCGCAGATCCTGGAACAGCGTCGCCTGCTTTTCCTTCTCCACCCGCTCCGACTTCGGCACCGCGACGATCTGCGGTTCGATGCGGACCGGCGGCGCCTCGACCGTCTTGGCGCGCTCCTGCACCACCACGCCTTCGCGCTTGACCTTGGCGACGACGCCGACGCGGCGGTCTTCACGGGCGTCGTACAGCCGGCGCAGCCACAGCACGGCGTCTTCCAGCGCGCCGCCGATGCGCTCGGCCACCGTCAGCCACGACACGTGGAAGAACAGCGAAAAGCCGAGCCCGAACAGCAGCAGCAGGAACAGCGTGGCGCCGGTGAAGCCGAGCGCGCCCTGCAGGCTGCCGCCGATCATCTCGCCCAGCACGCCGCCCGGCGCGCGCGGCAGTTGCGCGGCCAGCGTGTACATGCGGGTGTACTCCAGCCCCAGGCTACCGGCCATCAGCAGCACGAAGCCGATGCCGCGGATCAGTCCTTCCTGCCGGTGCGGCGGCTCCGGCTCGGTCTGCAGCAGGAATTTCTGCGTCAGCCGGCGGTAGCCGCTCCAGACCGAGCGGCCCAGCAGCACGCACCACCACCAGGCGGAAAGACCGAAGATGAACAGCAGCAGGTCGGCCAGCCAGGCGCCGACCCGCCCGCCCCAGTTGCCCAGGCGCGGCACCGCGCTGGCGTGCGACCAGCCGGGATCGGCCTTGGAATAGCTGAACAGGATCAGCAGCAGGTATAGCGTGACCACCGCCAGCACCAGCCAGCGCGCCTCGTACAGCAGCCGCGCCAGCCTCCCGGGCAGCGGCTGCGCGCGCGGCGCCGAGGGATTGCGGGTATAGGCTTGTGTTGTTCTCGTCATAACTCGGGATCATGATGCGGCCGGCATGGCCGCAGCGGGAATGGGGATTATGCACCCGCAGGGGAAAATCGGGCCGGGCGCGGTGCCGGGGCCGGCGATGCCGGAACGGCCGGTCGACTATAATCCCAGGCAGTTCCGGCACGGTGCGGCACGGGTTGATCGGCTGCGGCGCCGCGTTTGAAATCGCGCCGGCCGGCCTCATCTGCAAGATGCCACCGGGCGCGCCCGCCGCCCGCGCAGCCGTTCGCTGGCCCTTTCGCCCACCTTGTTTCTGACACGGATTTTATGGCTACTCCCAAACATGCTCAAGTATTGATTCTCGGTTCCGGCCCGGCCGGCTACAGCGCTGCCGTGTATGCCGCGCGCGCCAACTTGAAGCCGGTGATGATCACCGGCGTCGAGCAAGGTGGCCAGCTGATGACCACCACCGACGTCGAGAACTGGCCGGGCGACCCGCTTGGCGTGCAGGGGCCGGAACTGATGCAGCGGCTGCTGCACCATGCGGAACGCTTCAATACCGAGATCATCTTCGACCATATCCACACCGCCCACCTGGCCGAAAAGCCGATGCGGCTGGTTGGCGACACCGGCGAATACACCTGCGACGCGCTGATCATCGCCACCGGCGCGTCGGCCCAGTACCTGGGCCTGCCGTCCGAGCAAGCGTTCATGGGTAAAGGCGTGTCCGCCTGCGCCACCTGCGACGGTTTCTTCTACAAGGAGCAGGAAGTGGCAGTGGTCGGCGGCGGCAATACCGCGGTCGAGGAAGCGCTGTACCTGTCCAACATCGCCTCCAAGGTCACCGTGATCCACCGGCGCGACAAGTTCCGCGCCGAGGCGATCCTGATCGACCGCCTGATGGCGCAGGTCGAAGCCGGCAAGATCGACATCAAGTGGAACCACACGCTGGACGAAGTGCTCGGCGACGACGGCGGCGTGACCGGCGTACGGATACGCTCGACGCGCGACGACAGCGTCACCGAGCTGAAGCTGCACGGGCTGTTCATCGCCATCGGCCACAAGCCGAACACCGGCATCTTCGAAGGCCAGCTCGACATGCAGAACGGCTACATCAAGACCAAAACCGGCCTCGAAGGCATGGCCACCTCCACCAGCGTGCCGGGCGTGTTCGCCGCCGGCGACGTGCAGGACCACGTTTACCGGCAGGCGATCACCAGCGCCGGCACCGGCTGCATGGCGGCGCTGGACGCGCAAAAATACCTGGAGTTGCAAGCCGGCTGAGCCG
>JBATWJ010000168.1:0-9154 GCA_049672545.1 Burkholderiaceae bacterium | reverse complement strand
GCGATCACCGGCAGCGCCTCCGGCATCGCGCTGCCCGGTTCCCAGCCGAGGCTGAACGCATAATCCGGCAGCAGCGCCGCGCACACCGCCTCGAACCAGGCGGCATGGTCGTCGTCGCGCCCGAGCGCCTGCGCCAGTCCCTGCGGGTCGAAGCGCGCCAGCGCGCTGGCCAGTTCGGCCGCCGACGCTCCCGGCGCCTCGCCCCAGCCGAGCACCGGATTGAAGTTGTAGTCGGCGCCGGAGCCGTACCAGCCCTCGCGCCACGGCCGCTGCAGCCAGTCGCGCGGGCCGCAGAACAGCTGCCAGCGCCAGTGCAGCCCGGACGGCTTCGGCCAGCTGTACAGATACAGCCGCTGGTAGCCGGCGCGGTGCAGCTCGCGCACCATGCCCATCAGGCGCGCGTGCGGCATGCGGTCCGGCGGCGCGCGCCGGAAGCGGATCGGTTCGCCGTCGGCGTGCTGTACCTCGTCGGACGACAGGTTCAGGTCCAGCGTGCGCAGTTCGCTGCCGAAGCGGGCCGAGATCCAGCCGGTCAGCAGGTTGACCGAAACGATCACGCCGTAGCCACGGTAGCGATGAAAAATGATGGTGCCGGGAGCGATCGGTTGCATGGGAAAACGTCGAAGCAGGAAGTGAGGCGGGCAAAGCGGTTCGACGATTTTACGGGATGCGCGCGCGCCGGCGCAGGCTTTATTTGCGGCCGTTGCCGGGCCACAAGAGCACTATTTCCACGAAGGAAAACCTGTGCTGCCGCGGATTGATAGAAGCGCAATGGCGAGGCGCCGCCTTGCGGTAGCATGTGGCGTCGGCGGGCGCGCGGTGCGCCCGCCCCGCAACCTCTGTTCCTCTGCCCACCATGGCCCAGATCCACCCTTCCGGCTGGCGCGAACTGGCCGTCACCGGCGCCGCCGCGCGCGAAATCGAAACGCTGGCAGTGCTGGACGCGGCGCTGGCCGACGCGCCCTATCATGTCTACCACGGCGTGCACTGGACCAAGATCGAAAAGGGTTTTTCCGCCTACGGCGAAATCGACTTCATCGTGGTCGCGCCAAATGGCCGGGTGCTGCTGATCGAGCAGAAGTCGGGCTTCCTGACCGAGACGCCGGAAGGCCTGGTCAAGAACTACCGCAACCGGCCGAAGAAGGTGCTGGTCCAGATCCTGCGCACCATCGACGCGCTGAAGGCGCGCTTCGGCGACCATGGCGCGCCGCTGGCGATCGACTATCTGCTGTACTGCCCCGACTACCACGTCAAGAATCCGCTGCTGGCCGGCATCGCGCCGGAACGGATTCTCGACGCCGGCGCCAGGATCTCGCTGGCCACCGCCATCCGCCGCCTGCTGCCGCTGTCGGAGGAAACGCCGCAGCTGGCGCGCGTGACGCGCTTCTTCGGCGACGTGCTGGAACTGAGCCCCGATCCGGGCGCGATGATCGGCAATGCGGTGACGCTGGTCACGCGCATCGCCGGCGGTCTCGCAACCTGGGCGCGGCGGCTGGAGTTCGAGCCGTACCGGCTGCGCGTGGTCGGCACCGCCGGCAGCGGCAAGACCCAGTTGGCGCTGGCCGAATACCGCGCCGCGCTGGACGCCGGCCGGCGGCCGCTGTACGTCTGCTACAACCGGCCGCTGGCCGACCACATCCGGCGCCTGATGCCGGAAGGCGGGCGCGTCGCCAGCTTCCACCTGCTGTGCGACGCTTTCGTGCGCGCGCAGGGCGCCACACCCGACTATGGCGCGCCGACGGTGTGGGCCGACATGGAGCAGGCACTGGCGACCGCGCCGCTGCCGCCGGAATGGAAGTACGACGTCCTGATCGTCGACGAGGGCCAGGATTTTTCGCAGGCCTGGTGCGACGCGCTGCTGCGGCTGTTGAACGACGGCGGCCGCGCGCTGTGGATGGAAGACCGCATGCAGGACCTGTACGGGCGCGACGCGGTGGCGCTACCGGGCTGGGTCACGCTGCACGCGCCGTCCAACTACCGCAGCCCGCGCCGCATCGTCGAGCGGCTGGCGGCAATCGGCGCCGCCGGCGAGGTTGAGCCGATGAGCCCGTTCGCCGGCGCCGACATCGAGGTGCTGGCCTATCCGGAAGGCGATACCGCGGCGCTGTACAACCAGACCAAGCAGGCGATCCGCGCCTGCCTGGCGGCCGGCTTTAGGCGCGGCGACATCGCGCTGATTTCGTACCACGGCCGCGAAAAATCGGCGCTGCTGGCGCTCGACGCGCTCGGCGCGCACACGCTGAAGTCGTTCACCGGCGACTACGACCTGTTCGGCAACCCGATCTTCCGCGACGGCGAATTGCTGGCCGAATCGGTCTACCGCTTCAAGGGCCAGTCGGCGCCGGCGGTGATCTTTTCCGAGATCGATTTCGCGCAGCTCGACCAGCGCGCGCTGCGCAAGCTGTTCGTCGGCATGACCCGTGCGCGGCTGAAGCTGGTGCTGGTGGCCGCCGAGCGGGCGGCGGCGCTGCTGCGGCAGGAATGACTTGCCGCAGCATTCATCGCGCGCCAGGGTGGTGGATTCCTTCGGTTATCGTTCCACCAAGGTTGTCGTTCCGCCTAAAACCGCGGGAACGACATGTCATTTGAGTACGTGATGCCCCGAAACGGACACAGTGCCGGGAGTATGTGCTAATTCCGCAGGTGTTTCGTCCGACATGGAAGGCGTGCATAGGGAGTATGCAAAAGACCTGCGGCGCTCGCTACTCCATCTCTTGCCACTTCTCGGCGCTGGCGCCGGCCAGCGCCCGCACCCGTTCCTCGTCCTGGCCGAATTCCGCCGCCGAGCCGGCATAGACGATGCGGCCGTCGTCGAGCACATAGGCGCGGTCGGCGATCTCGACCGCGGCGCGCACGTTCTGCTCGATCAGCAGCACCGAGATGCCCTCGTCGCGGGCGGCGACGATCACGCGGAACACGTCCTGCACGATCAGCGGCGCCAGCCCCTGCGACGGTTCGTCCAGCAGCAGCAGCTTCGGGTTCAGCAGCAGCGTGCGCGCGATCGCCAGCATTTCCTGTTCGCCGCCGGACAGCTGCCGCCCCTTGTGGCCGCGGCGTTCGGCCAGCCGCGGGAACAGCTGATAGATGCGCGCGACGTTCCACGGGCCGGGGCGGTCGACCGGCACCTTCAGGTTTTCGTCGACCGTCAGGTTGGCGAAGATGCGCCGCCCTTCCGGCACGAAGCCCACCCCCAGCGCGGCGATCCGGTATGGCGGCGCGTGCGTGGTGTCGGTGCCGAAGACCCGGATATGGCCTTCGCGCGCCGGCGTCAGCCCCATGATGCTGCGCAGCGTGGTCGACTTGCCGGCGCCGTTGCGGCCCAAGAGCGTCACCAGCTCGCCCGCTTCCACCACCAGGTCGACGCCCTTCAGGATGTGACTCTTGCCGTAGTAGGTATGGATGCCGGTCACTTCGAGCGCGCTCATGCCGCCCTCCCGAGGTAGGCCGCCTGCACCCGTTCGCTGGCGGCGATCTGCTCCGGCGTGCCTTCTTCCAGCACCGTGCCTTCGGCCAGCACCGTGATGCGGTCGGCCAGGTTGAAGATCACGCGCATGTCGTGTTCGATCAGCACGATGGTCAGGTTCTGCAGCCGGTGCAGGCGGCGGATCAGGCGCGCGGTGTTGTAGGTTTCCTGGTGGCCCATGCCGGCGGTCGGCTCGTCCAGCAGCAACAGGCGCGGGCGCAGCGCCAGCGTCATCATGATCTCGGTGGCGCGCTGGTCGCCGTGCGACAGTTCGCCGACCAGGCGGTCGGCGTGCGCCGACAGGCCGCCCAAGTCGATCAGGTCGCGCACCTGCTCGTCGATGCGCGCCGCCGTCTGCTCCGATTGCCACAGCTTCAGCCGCAGGCCGCGCGCCAGCTCGACCGGGATGCGCAGGTTCTGGCGCACCGTCAGTTCCGGGAAGATCTCGGTGATCTGGAAGGTCCGCGCCATGCCCATCGCCACCCGCTTGTGCGCCGGCAGCGTGGTGATGTCGTAGCCGTCGAACAGGATGCGGCCGGAGGTCGGCGGGAAAAAGCCGCTGATCATGTTGAAGAAGGTGGTCTTGCCGGCACCGTTGGGGCCGATCACCGCGCGCAGCTCGCCCGGCTCGACCGCCAGCGTCACGTGGTTGACCGCCACCAGGCTGCCGAAATGCTGCGACACGTCCTCGACCTTCAGGATGCTCATCCGCGCCTCCCGCGAAACATCCCGAGCACGCCGCGCGGGAAGAACAGCACGATCAGCATGAAGAAGATGCCGATGAAGAACATCCAGTTCTGCGTGTGGCTGGACACGTAGTCCTGCAGCACGACGAAGATCGCGGCGCCGACCAGCGGCCCCCAGAACGAGCGCATACCGCCCAGCACCGCCATGATCACGAAGTTGCCGGACAGCGTCCAGTGCAGCGCGCGCGGATCGGTGAAGTTGGCCAGGAGCGCATACATCGTGCCGGCCAGGCTGGCGAAGAAGCACGAGATCACGAAGGCGATCCAGATGTGACGCTCGATCGGGATGCCGAGAAAGCGCGCGCGCCGCTCGTTTTCGCGGATCGCCAGCAGCGTGCGGCCGAATGGCGAGCGCAGGATCAGCGCCATCGCGCCGGTGGCCAGCGCGAACAGCAGCAGCACCAGATAGTAATAGGCCTTATCGTTGCCGAGGATGTCGATCTGCGTGACGCCGAGGTCGAGCGGCAGCCGGCGCCAGCCGGTCAGGCCGTCGTCGCCGCCGGTGACCGAGCTCCAGCGGAAGGCGATGAAGTAGAACACCTGGCCGAAGGCGATCGTCACCATCGCGAAGTAGATGCCGCGCAGCTTGACGATCAGCGCGCCGATCACGGCGCCGGCCAGCGTGCCGACCGCAAGCCCGACCAGGATGCCGACCGGGGTGCTCGGCACCAGGTACTTCAGGGTCAGGCCGACGCCGTAGGCGCCCAGACCGAAATAGGCGGCGTGCCCGAACGACAGCACGCCGGTGAAGCCGAGCAGGAAGTTGACCGCCATCGCCGCCAGCGCCAGCACCAGCACGCGCGTGGCCAGTTCGGTATAGCCGCCGATCGCCGCCATCCAGGTCGGCATCGTCAGCAGCAGCAGCCACAGCACCAGCAGCAGGATTCCCCGGGACGTGCGGTTCATAGCTTCATCCCCTCTTCACCAAGCAGGCCGCGCGGCCGTACCAGCAGCACCAGCGCCATCATCACGTAGATGATCGCTTCCGACGCCGATGGAAAGAACACCGTGGTCAGGCCGGAGACGACGCCGATCAGCAGGCCGCCCAGCAGCGTGCCGGTCAGGCTGCCGATGCCGCCGACGATGATGGCGACGAAGCTGGGCATGATCAGCGTGTCGCCGATGGTCGGCTGCAGGCCCAACAGGCCGGCGGCCAAGACGCCGGCCAGCCCGGCCAGATAGATGCCGAGCCCGAAGTTCAGGTTGCGCAGGATGCGCACGTTCACCCCCAGCACCGACACCATTTCCAGGTCCAGCGTGCCGGCGCGGATGCGCATGCCGAGCCGGGTGCGGTTCAGCACCAGGAACAGGCCGATCACCGCCACCGCCACCAGCAGCACCATGAACAGGCGGTAGCCGGTCAGGAAGTAGAGGTCGGCCGACAGCGGCGTCATCAGCCAGCCCGGCACCTGGAACGGCAGGCTCTGCGCGCCCCAGATGTAGCGCGTCGTATCCTCGAACACGTAGGCCAGGCCGAAGGTCAGCAAGAGGCTGTAGAGCGGATCGCGACCGTAGCAGTGGCGGATCAGCACGCGCTCGACCACCAGCCCCAGGAGCGCGGTCAGGATCGGCGCCACCAGCAAGGCGCCCCAGAAGCCGACGTGCGGGATCAGCATGTAGGCGATGTAGGCGCCCAGCGCCAGGAAGCCGCCATGCGCGAAATTGATCACCGAGGTCAGGTTGATGATCAGCGACAGCCCGAGCGCCATCAGCGCGTAGAAGGCGCCGACGATCAGGCCGTTGAAGGTGTTGAACAGAACCAGTTGGGTCATGGGTGTCCCGTGCGGTGATGGCGTGCGCGAAGTGCGCGTGCCGCCGCGCGCCTGCGGCGGCGCGCGGGGGCGTACAGGCTTTCCCGCCGTTCCCGTATGGGCGGGAGCGGCGCCTTTGGCTGTAGCGCGGCGGGCGCTACGACGGCCAGGTCATCTTGCAGCCGGACTGTTCGACCGTGCCGGCCACTTCCTTGCCGTCGACCACGCGCGTGACGTGGAACAGGTCGTCCGGCGCCGATCCCTTGGCCTGGGCGTTGCCGACGTACAGCGAGCCGATCAGCTGGTTCTGATTGGCGCGGTAGAACGGCGTGTTCGGCATCAGCCCGACTTCCGGCGGCAGCTGCAGCCCCTGCAGCGCGCGCGCCATCTTCAGCGGCTCCAGCGACTTGGCGCCGTTGGCCGCCAGCGCGCAGGTCCAGGTGCCGACGAAGCCGAACCAGGTGCGCGCGGTCGGCACCCGGCCGGTCTTCTTCTTGATCGCGGCGACGAATTCATCGACGTGCGGCACGCCCGGCTGCACGTGGTACCACTCGGCGACCCAGTCGCCGATGCGCGCTTCCGGCGGCAGTCCTTCCAGCACTTCCAGCTCGGTGTTGGCGCCGGCCAGATGGATGCGCTTGTCGAGGCCGAACTGCACCGCCTGCTTCAAGGCGTTCAGCAGGTCGTCGCCGTTCAGCAGGAACACCAGCACGTCCGGATTGGTCGACTGCGCCTTGATCAGGTAGGACGAATAATCGGTGGTGCCGAGCGGCGTCAGGTCCTCGCCCAGCTTGGTGCCGTTGTACTGCTTCAGGTTGGCGTCGTAGCCGTCCTGCAGCGTGTGGCCGAACGCGTAGTCGGCGGTGATGAAATACATCTTCTTGCCGTAGCGGTCCATCAGCGACTTGGCGATCGCATTGGTCAGCATGCGCGTGGTATTGCAGACGCGGAACACGTTCCAGTGGCAGGTGGTGCCGGTGACGGCGTCGGTATGGCCGCCCGGGACCACGTGCAGGACCCCCTTTTCATTGCTGACCTGCGCCATCGCCAGCGACAGCGCCGAGTTGACGTTGCCGAGCAGGAAGTTCACCTTGTCGCGGTCGATCAGCTTGCGCGCCTTCTGCACCGCGGTGCCGGCGTCGCCGCTGCTGGAATCTTCGACCAGCAATTCCGCCTGGCGCCCGAGAATGCCGCCCTTGGCATTGATCTGCTCGATCGCCAGCTGACAGCCCGACAGTTCGTTCTTGCCGGTGGCGGCGTAGGTCCCGGTCAAGGGATTGTCGAGGCCAAGCTTGACCGTCTGCTCGCCGCGCGCGCTGATGATGAATGGCGGCGCCAGTTGCGCGACGGTGGCCGCGGCCGCCAGTTTCAGCACGGCGCGGCGGCGGATGCCGGCGCCCTTCTGCTGGTATTCCATGGAACGTTCCTCCTGTGATGGCAGGGCGGTGGCAAGGGGCGCTTTACTTTGTTCGTGCTGAAATCGTCGCCTGTCGCCGCGCTGGTGCTGCGATGAATGCCTGTCTCCTCCGTCCGGGCCATGGACGACCCCGGCGGCAGAACTCACGTTAGCGCGGTGTTTCGGCAGCAAATTGCTTCAAATCAAAAGAAATCGATTTGGACGCAAGAAACACCGGTCGTCCGCCGGTGCCGGCGCGGCCCGGCGACGCGCGCCTCAGAGTGCGAAGCGCACCGAGACGCCGGGGCCGCGTCCTTCCAGGCCGGCGCCGATTTCCAGCGTGCCGCCGTGGGCGACGGCGATTTTCTCGACGATCGACAGCCCCAGCCCGCTGCCGGCGGCGTCGTTGCCCTCGACCCGGAAGAAGCGGTCGCGCAGGCGGGCACGCTCGGCCGGCGCCACGCCGACGCCGTCATCCGCCACCGCCAGTACCAGGCTGGCATTTTCACGCCGCAGCGTGACGGCGACATGGCCGCCGGCGCGGCTGTACTTGATGGCGTTGTCGAGCTGGCCGCATACGCAACCACTGAAAGGAAACCTCATGCACGCATCGTCACTCAAGATCGCTGCTGCCCTGGCACTCTCCAGCGTCGCGCTGGGTGCCTTCGCCTCCACCTATGACGGCGACTGCACCAGCCAGCCGAAAACCAAATGGATGAGCAGCGCCGACGTCAAGGCCAAGTTCGAAGCCCAGGGCTACGGCGTCGGCCGCGTCAAGACCGGCGGCAGCTGCTACGAGGTGTATTCGAAGGACAAGGACGGCAAGAAGATCGAGCTGTTCGTCAATCCGGTCGATGCCAGCGTGGTCGGCCAGGCAGGCAAAAAACGAAAACCGCAGCCTTCAACCTGAGCGCGGCAAAGGCTGAAACGGTGCAGGTGTGGGATCCACTGGTCGCTGGTGGCGAGCTTCTTCGGTGCCTATCTATTGGGCGACGACGGTGGCGCTTTGCACCGGGCACTCGGCTATGGCGTGCTGGGGCTGGTCGCCTTCCGCCTGCTGTGGGGCGTGGTCGGCAGCCGCCACGCGCGCTTTGCCAGCTTCGTGCCGTCCTACCGCCAGCTGACCGGCTACCTGCAGGACCTGCTGGCACGCCGCGAGGCGCACTACCTCGGCCACAACTCGGCCGGCGCGGTGATGATCGTCGCCCTGCTGCTGGCGCTGATCGGCACCGGCACCACCGGCTGGCTGCTGACCACCGACGCCTTCTGGGGCAGCGAGGTACTGGAGGAAGTGCACGAGGCGCTCGCCAACGGCACGCTGCTGCTGGTCGGGCTGCACGTCGCCGGCGTGATTTTCAGCAGTCTGCGGCAGCGCGAAAACCTGGTGTGCGCGATGTTCACCGGCAAAAAGCGTGCCGATTGACGCGGCGGCAATGCATCGATCTATGCTTGCAACGCATGGATCGATGCATAAATTGCATTGGCTTTGCTGCGCTGCGTTCTCCTAGCATGCGCCCACTCCGTGCGGTGCGGCGCGCCACAAGCGCGATCGCCGGCCGGAGTCCCGGCGCGGCCCGTCGCTGCGCGCCACATCATGGCTAGCGAAAGGGACCGTTGCATGCTCGATATCGACCACCACATCCTCGGCAATGGCGCCTTGCATCAGCGTTTTTGCACCAGCGTCGCCATCCTCGCCAAGCTGGTGTCCTGCGCGCCGCGCGCCATCCCCCTGCAGCAGATGGAAGAATGCACCGGCTGCGCGGTGGCCGAACTGGAGCCGCTGTGCGCCGATCTGGCA
>JBATWJ010000167.1:0-2942 GCA_049672545.1 Burkholderiaceae bacterium | reverse complement strand
CATTCGCGCCGCGTCGGCCAGTGGCCGAACCAGCCCGACCACAGCGCGAACAAAAGCGGCGTGATGGCGATGAACACCGCCGTCAGCCCGGACGCCACCGTCTGTTCGGCGATCGCGACGAAGCCGGTGCCGCCGCCCAGCAGCAGCACGCCGACGATGCCGCCGTCGCGCCATTGCGCCAGCGTCGGATTGGGCGCGCCGCGCCATTTCATCAGGCCGAACAGCAGCGCGCCGGCCACCAGGAAGCGCAGTGCGATCATCAAAAGCGGCGGGAACGATTCCAGCCCGATGCGGATGGCGAAATAGGTCGAGCCCCAGACCACGTAGACGGTCAACAGGGCAAGCAGGACGAAGCGGGGCAGGTGGCGCATGGCGATCAAGAGGTGAAAGGCGAAAGCAGCGGCAGGCGCCGCTTCCCGATTTTTGATTTTCTGGGAGTATATTGAAAAAGTGACCAGTATGCGCCCGGCATAAGGTGGTATGTAAGGGAGTATATGAAAGCCCCGGTACGTTCCGTTTTTTTCCGGGCCGCTCGGCCTTCTGCTCCGTACGTTTCCGCTGTGCCGGACAGAATGCAGTGTAAGCTTGAAAACTCCTTTTTGACATGGCTATTTCAAGGCGATAATTCGGTTTTGCCTTGTCTTTAAATGAAATGCGGAGAATTTTCGATGAAGCTCGAACTGGACGCGATGGATGGCAAGATTCTCGACATCCTGCAGGCCGATGCCCGCACCACGCTGGCCGAGATCGGCCGCCGTATCCACATGAGCCAGCCGGCGGTGGCCGAGCGCGTGCGCCGCATGGAAGCGGCCGGCGTGATCACCGGCTACCATGCGCACGTCGATCCGGCCGCGCTCGGCTATCCGATCACCGCCTTCATCCGGGTCGCCAAGCGCATCCATGAAACGCCGCTGGAACTGGTGGCGGCGCAATTGCCGGAAATCGTCGAATGCCATTCGATCACCGGCGACGACTGCGGCGTGGTCAAGGTGGTGGCGGCCTCGGTCGGCGACCTGGAGCGCGTGATCACGGCGCTGACGCGCTGCGGCGTCACCTCCAGTTCGCTGATCCTGTCGTCGTCGATCGAGCGCAAGGCGCTGAAGCCGGCGACCGCCGCCTAGCGGCAGGCTGAACGAGCCCTTCGCCATGCCGGTTTGCGCCGGGATGGCCGAAGATTGGCATTCCCGTAACTTGCGTTTTTCCGATTCGCCCGGATATAGCCGCCATGATTCCCTTTTCCATCCTCGACCTGTCCCCGATTACCGAAGGCAGCGATGCCGCGCAATCGTTTCGCAACACGTTGGATCTGGCGCAGCACGGCGAAGCCTGGGGCTACCAGCGCTTCTGGCTGGCCGAACACCACGGCATGCCGGGCATCGCCAGCGCCGCCACCGCGGTGCTGATCGGCCACGTCGCCGGCGGCACCAAGAAGATCCGGGTCGGCGCCGGCGGCATCATGCTGCCGAACCATTCGCCGCTGGTGATCGCCGAGCAGTTCGGCACGCTGGCGTCGCTGTATCCGGGCCGTATCGACCTCGGCCTCGGGCGCGCGCCCGGCTCCGACCAGATCACCGCGCGCGCGCTGCGCCGTAACCTGATGTCGGATGCCGACGAATTCCCGCGCGACGTGGTGGAACTGATGGATTACTTCGCCGATTCCGGCCGCCAGCCGGTGCGCGCAGTGCCCGGCGCCGGGCTCGACGTGCCGATCTGGATCCTCGGCTCCAGCCTGTTCGGCGCGCAGCTGGCGGCCGCGCTCGGTTTGCCATACGCATTCGCGTCGCATTTCGCGCCGGCACAGATGATGCAGGCGGTGGCGCTGTACCGCGCCAATTTTCGACCGTCAGCGCAGTTGCAAAAGCCGTACGTGATGCTCGGTTTCAACGTGTTTGCCGCCGACAGCGACGACGAGGCGCACTTTCGTGCCACCTCGATGCAGCAGGCCTTCGTCAATCTGCGCAGCGGGCGGCCGTCGCGGCTGCCGCCGCCGATGGCCGACTACCTGCAGCGGATCGGCCCGGCCGAGCAGGCGCTGCTGGATTCGGTGCTGTCATGCTCGGCGATCGGCGCGCCGGATACGGTGGCGGCGCAATTGCGCGCCTTCATCGAGCGCACCGGCGCCGACGAACTGATGATCACCTCGCAAATTTTCGACCACGCGGCGCGCCTGCGCTCGTACCAGATCGCGGCCGAAGTGCGGCCGCGGCTTGACGTCCGACCAGCGCCCGCAAGGGCCGGCTCCTGAAACGCCCGACATGGTTTCCGCTAGCGGCCGCGCGCTTTCCCTCGCCATCTTTTGCAAGGTGGTCGACAACTATGGCGACATCGGCATCTGCTGGCGCTTGGCGCGGCAGCTGCGGCGCGAGCATGGCGTCGCCGTCACGCTGTGGGTCGACGATTTGTACAGCTTCCGGCGGATCTGCGGCGAGGTGGCGCCGGACGTCGAACTGCAGCAGGTCGGTGGCGTAGCGGTACGCCACTGGCGCGATCAGGAAGGCGTTTTTACGACCGCCGACGTGGCTGATATCGTGATCGAGTTTTTCGGCTGCGACATTCCACCCGGCTACATCGCCGCGATGGCCCAGTGCCAGCCGCGCCCGGTGTGGCTGAACCTGGAAGGCTTGAGCGCCGAGGAATGGGTGGAGGGCTGCCACACCCTGCCGTCGCCGCATCCGCGCCTGCCGCTGACCAAGCATTTCTTCTTCCCCGGCTTCACGGACAAGACCGGTGGCCTGCTGCACGAAGCCGGACTCGACGAAGAGCGCCGCCGCTTCCAGTCGGAGCCGGCGGCGATCGCGGCGTTCCTGGCGCGCTTCGGCGTGACGCCGGCGGAAGTGGCGGCGCTGAAGGTATCGTTGTTCTGCTATCCGCACGCGCCGGTGGCGGCGCTGTTCGATGCCTGGCGCACCGGTGACGCCGCCGTGACCTGCCTGGTGCCGGAA
>JBATWJ010000166.1:0-24787 GCA_049672545.1 Burkholderiaceae bacterium | reverse complement strand
GACCAGTACATCGGGTTCGGCAATGACCGGGATGTCGCGCGCCGGCTCCCTGAACTTCTTTTCCCTCATGCCGTCTTCTCCAGGCTGGCGGCCGGCACGGCGGCGTCGAGTTCGATGCGCTCGCCGCTGTCGGCGTGGAACAGGTGCATGCGCGACCAGTCGAAATTCAGGTGAACCCGTTCGCCGGTGCGATAGCGCATTTCGCTGTCGAGCTTGACCCGCAGACTGAGGCCGGCGGCCAGCACCGTCACCACCTGCTCGGTGCCGAGTCGCTCCACCAGATCGATCTGGCCCGGCAGGCCACTATCGCTGAACGACAGGTATTCCGGCCGGATTCCCAGCGTCGCCTGGCGCGGCAGCCGCGGTAGCTCCGCCGCCAGACGCTCCCGCGAGCCGGCCAGCGGGGTACCGCTGACGCTGAGCCCGTCGGCGGCGACCTGTACCGGCAGCAGGTTGATGCCGGGCGTACCGATGAAGCCGGCGACGAAGGTATTGGCCGGCGCATCGTACAGGTCGTCCGGCGCGCCATCCTGCTGTATGCGTCCCTGGTTCATCACGATCACGCGCGTGCCCATGGTCATCGCTTCGACTTGGTCGTGGGTGACGTAGATGAAGGTGCGATTCAGGCGCTGATGCAGGCGGATGATCTCGGCCCGGGTGTGCGAGCGCAATTGCGCATCGAGGTTCGACAGCGGCTCGTCCATCAGGAACACCGCCGGATCGTGGATCATTGCGCGCGCCAGCGCCACCCGCTGGCGCTGACCGCCCGACAGCTCGCGCGGTTTCCTGTGCAGCAGGTGCTGCATGCCGACCGCTTCGGCCGCCTGCGCCGCCTGCCTGCGGTGCTCCTCCTTGCGCCGACGTGCCGCCGGGATCAGGTTGCTGAGCAGCGGAATCTCGTAGTACCAGGGCAGATTCCGCATCCGCAGCGGGAAGCTGATGTTGTCGGCCACGCTCAGGTGGGCATACAGCGCATAGCTCTGGAACACCATCGCGACGTCGCGCCGGCGCGGCGGCAGATCGGTGACGTCGCGCGCGCCGATGCGGATGCGGCCGGCACTTGGTTCCTCCAGCCCGGCGATCAGCCGCAGCAAGGTACTCTTGCCGCAACCCGACGGTCCGAGCAGCACCACGAACTCGCCCGGATCGATCGACAGGCTCAGGTCCGGCAGGACGGCGTTGTCGCCAAAACTCTTGACGATGCCGTCGATCTCGATCCGCGGCGGCGGTTCACTGAAGGGCGTAACGGACATTTTTCACCTGTGTGTCATCCAGCATGGCCAGAATCCCGCGCTCTTTGCCGATACCGCTTTCCTTGTAGCCGCCGAACGGCGCATCGACCGCGGCCTTGGCACCGTGGTTGATGCAGACCGTGCCGGCCTGCACCTTGCGCACCATGCGCATCGCGCGTGCGGCATCGCGGGTGAACACCGCCGCCGCCAGGCCAAACGGCGAATCATTGGCGATGCGCACAGCATCGTCTTCGCTGTCGAAGGTGACCACGGTCTGCACCGGTCCGAAGATTTCCTCGCGCGCCACCCGCATGTCGTTGGTGGCGCCGAGGAACAGCACCGGATCCATGTAGTAGCCCTTGCTCAGCTCGGCCCGCCCGCCGAGGTCGACCGCTCGGACGGTCTGTACGCCTTCCTGGTTGGCGATCTGCAGATAGGCGTGGATGCGCTCGATCTGGGTGGCGTTGACGATCGGCCCCATTTCGGTGCCCTCGTCCTGCGGACGGCCGATCTTGACGCCGGCCACGCGCTTGCGCAGTTTCTCGATGAATTCGTCATGCACCGAACGCTGCACTACCAGGCGCGTGCAGGCGGCGCAGACCTGGCCCGTATTGCGGGTCATGTCGTTGTAGGCGGTGGCGACGGCGGCATCGATGTCGCTGTCAGCGAATACCACCAGCGGCGACTTGCCGCCCAACTCGAGCGTCAGGCGCTTGATCGAATCGGCGGCGGCGCGAAAGATCTTGCGCCCGGTGACGGTGCCGCCGGTGAACGAGATCTTCGCCACGCCCGGATGGCGTGCCAGCGCATCCCCGGCCTCGGCGCCGGTGCCGTGGATGATGTTGACCACCCCCGGGGGGATCCCTGCTTCCAGGACAGCCAGTCCCAGTTCGGTGGTCGACAGCGGCGTGACTTCCGAAGGCTTGATCACGACGGTATTGCCGGCTGCCAGCGCCGGTGCCAGCTTCAGCACTGCCAGGCTGACCGGATAATTCCACGGCACGATCAGGCCGCATACGCCGAGCGGCTCGCGCAGCGTGAAGTCCATCAGCGTCGTATCGGAGACGTTGATCGTCTCGCCGCCCATGCCGAGCAGGACGCCGGCGTAATACTCGATGGTCGGCGCCAGCGCGATGGTGGAGGCGCGCGACTGCTTGATCGGCTTGCCGACGTCCAGCATTTCGATCTGGGCCAGCATTTCTGCCTTGTCGTTCAATACCGATGCCAGGCGCAGCAGCGCCTTGCTGCGTTCGCGCGGGGTCATGCGCCCCCAGGGGCCGTCGAAGGCGCGGCGCGCCGCCTGCACCGCGCGGTCGACGTCGGCTTCGCCGGCTTGCGCCACGTGGGCCAGGATTTCGCCATTGTCCGGATTGATGCTGGCGAAGGTGGCGCCCGATTGCGCCGCCACTTCCTGGCCGTCGATCAGCAACGGATACGGGGATTGGCGAATGAATTTTGGCAATGTCTGGTCCATCTATCGTCTCCTATTGAATTAACCCTTGACCGACCCTGCGGTCAGGCCACTGATGAAATAGCGTTGAAAGAACAGGTACAGCAGTACGATCGGCAGCGTGGTGATGGTTCCCATCGCCATCATCAGCCCGTCCGAAATCGAGTAGTCGGCGGCCAGCAGCCCGACCGCCAGCGGCAGCGTGCGCATGCTGTCCGAATTGACGATGATCAGCCCGAACAGGTAGTCGTCCCAGGCCAGGATGAAGCAGAACAGGAAGGTGGCGACGATTCCCGGCAGGGCCACCGGCAGCACCACGCGCCACAATGCGCCGAGCCGGCTGGCGCCGTCGACGATCGCGGCTTCCTCGATCTCCGGCGGCACCTGGGAAAAATAGCCCTTCAGCACCCATACCGAAAACGGCACCGCATAGGTGGCCACCGCCAGGATCAGGCCGGCACGGGTGTCGAGCAGACCCAGTGCGCTCAGCAGCAGGTAGAACGGCAAAGCGAGCAAGATCACCGGCACCAGGTAGATCAGCAGTACGAACGCGCTCAGCACCCGCTTGCCCCTGAATTCGAAGCGAGCCAAGGCGTAACCGCCCAGAATCGCCACCGCCGTGCTGAACACCGCCGTCACCGTCGAAATGACGAGACTGTTGACGAAATAGGTGCTGAAATTCTTTTCGCTCCAGGCCGACTGCAAATGCGACCAATCCAGCTTGCTGGGCAGCCATGGCGCCAGCGGCGAATAGATCTCCGCGGTCGGCTTCACCGCGGTCAGCACCATCCATGCCAGCGGGAACAGGATGGCGAAGGTGACGGCACCGATGGTCGCGTAGGCCAGCACCGTGCCGGACGAGAATTTTTTAAGCATGGCGACGCTCCCGCAGGGTGCGTACGTACAGCAGCGACACGCCCATCAATATGATCAGCAGCAGCACCGCCAGTGCCGATGCCTCGCCGAACTTGTGCGCACCGAACCCCTTCAGGTACACCAGCAGCGGCAGGATTTCGGTGGCATCGGCCGGCCCCCCACCGGTCAGCAGCCACATCAGCGAGAAGTTGTTGGCGATCTGCATCGTCCGCAGCAGCACCAGGGTGGCGATGATCAGTTTCAGGTTCGGCAGCGTCACGTACCAAAATTCGCGCAGCACGCCGGCGCCGGAAATGCGGGCCGCCTCGTATTCCTCCTTGGGAATCCCCTGGAGCGCCGCCACCACCATCACCAGAACGAACGGAACGCCGCGCCAGAGATTGATCAGCAGCGCGCTCACCATCGCCGTGTCCGGCTCGGACAGCCACGGCAGCGCCGCGCCCCATTCGAAGCCGGCATTGCGCAGCGAGACGTTGACGATGCCGGATTGCGGATTGAGGATCCAGCGCCACAGGTAGGCGATCACGGCGACCGGCATGACCCACGGCAGGAACAGCGCGCCGCGGAAGAACATCCGGCCGATCACGATGCGGTCCAGGATCACCGCCAGCAATACGCCGACGATCACCTGCGAAGACACCGACCCGGCGACCCAGATGACGGTATTCCACGCCGCGACCCAGAACCTGGGTTCCTGCAGGACCGCGGCATAGTTGGCGAGCCCGACGAAACGCCCCAGCCCATGTCCCAGTTGCGCATCGAAAAAGCTGATCAGGATCGAATACAGCAGCGGTACCAGCGTCAGGACCGTCAGCAGCAGCAACGCCGGCGCCATCAGGAGATAAGGCAGGCTGTGCCGGGCCAGCTTCGGCCCTGGCCGCAACAGGGAAAGGGTGGGAGCGCTCATCAGATCATCCGCTGATACATGGCCTGGATTTCGGCGCGCGACATCTTGCGGCAATTGATCTGGGTCGAACGGCTGTTTTCCGCCAGTTCGGACAGTCGGTCGATCATCTCCGGCTTGACGCCGAGCGGGCCGAGCGCGCGGGACACGCCGACCTCGTCGCGCAGCGCGGTCATCCGCTCCAGAGCCTTGCGCGCGGCCTCGGCATCGTTGGCGCCGTTGGCGGCGGCGCCGATCGCGCGCGCGATGTTGGCGTACAGATCGGGCCGGCTCTCAATGTTGAAGGCCACCACGTGCGGCAGAATCGCCGACAGGCTTTCGCCGTGCGTCACGTCCAGCAGCGATTCGACTGGAGTGGACAGGCCGTGGACCGCATCGTTGCCCTTGCAGGAGATCGCGATGCCGGCAAGATGGCTGGCGAGCATCATGTTCTCGCGCGCGTCCAGGTCGTCGCCCTTCTGCACCGCCCGCGGCAGGTTCTGCATCACCAGGCGGATCGCTTCCAGCGCCAGCATGTCGGCGATCGGATGCACGCTGGTGTTGGTATACGCGCCCATTGCATGGATCAGCGCGTCCATGCCGGTGGCGGCGGTCATCCGCGCCGGCACGGTAGCAGTCAGCTCGGGGTCGAGCACCGACAACACCGGACGGCAGCGCAAGCTGCGGATCAGGTATTTCCGGCCGTCGTCGTCCTTGACCATGGCTGCCGAGGTGGCTTCGCTGCCGGTACCGGAGGTAGTCGGCACCGCAAAGAACGGCACCGGCTCGCCGGGAAGGTGATCCACGCCCTTGTTCACCTGGTCAACGATTTCCAGGCCGGACAGCAGCGTGGTGGCGATCGCCTTGGTGGCGTCCATCGAACTGCCGCCGCCCAGCGCCAGCAGGCCGTCGAATTTTTCGGCGCGCCACAGCGCCGCCCCGCGACGCACCTCGGTCATGGTCGGGTTGGGCTGCACTTCGCCGAAGATGTGCGACTGGATGCCGTCCTTCTCCAGCGCCTGCGCGACCCGTTGCGCCAGCCCGCATTGCACCAGGCCGGCGTCGGTGACGATCAGCATGCGCTCGACCTTCAAGGCCTTGGCCCGTGCGCCGAGCTGACTCAGGACACCCCGTCCGAATATCATGTCGCGCGGCCATACCGTTGCAAAATTCTTCATTTCGATCTTCTCCTGAGTTTCAGTTTTTGGGGCGCAGCAAAGCGCCGACTTCGTTGATGTTCTGGATCGTTTCCAGCGAGCGCAGGGCTTCGGCCGCTTCGCCGGCCTGCGCCGGAGACAGCACGTCTTCCGCGCCTTCCAGGAATTTTTCGATATGGTCGAAGGTGCGGTCGCGCGCGCCCAGAAGTTGCTTGCGCTCTTCGGCCAGCACCGTGCCGTCCTCCATGTGCAGCTCGAGACGCGACCCGTATTGGTAATCGCTGTAGTAGGCGGCTTGCATTTCCGGATCGGTGCGGTATTCGACCGCATGGTGCAGGCGGGTGATCTCGGGATCGAAGATCCGCTCCTTCAGGAACTGCCGATAGGTCAGCTTGCCGTCCACCAAGGAAGCCGCGACCGCGTAGCCGCCGTCGAAGCACAGGCCCATGTGACTCAGCTTGTCATCGCGGATCAGTTCGCGGATGTCGGGCTGGAATCCGTGGTAGCGGCCGCTGACGTAGATGGTTACACCCGGACAGTGGATCACGATCTTCTTGACCTTGCGCATCGCGTCGGTGCCAATGCGCTGGTTCAGCGCGATCGCCGATTCGATCGCCGCCAGGTTGTAGGCGCAGGACGGGTAGCGCTTGGTATTGAGCGTCAGCGTGTACCAGTCCTGGCCAAGCCCCTTAAGCAATTCGTCGTGATCGACTTCCTCGGATACCGTCGCCAAATAGCCGGCCGGATGTTCGATCATGTCCAGGTTGCCGATCAGCCCCTCCTTGGCGAGATTGGCGGAGACGATCCCCCACATCGCCGGCAGGCCGTTGATCAGCACCTTGGAATCGCTGGACCAGCCGAGGAAGCAGTTCTCCATCGCCATGTAGGCGGAATGGCTGACCGAACGCGCCAACGCCACCGGATCCAGACCCATCACGTGGCCGGCGACCAGAGAAGTTTCGGCCTGATGATTGGGCATGCCATTACCCAAGTAAGCACCACGCTGGATCGCGCGCGACGTGCGGCCGGCAACTTCATTCCCGATCACGACCGCGGAGATCACGTCGCGTCCGCTGCGGCTGAGTGCTTCCGCGGTGGCAAAGGCGGTCGGCACTACGCAGGCACCGGTATGGCTGATCAACACCCAGTCGTCCCATTCGATGATCTGGCCGGTACCGGCATTGAACAGGGCCGCAGTCGGTGCCGGCACCTTTTCCGGCAGTCCGAACAGCGTCGCCTCACGGCCGCTGCCGAGGATACGGCTGCCGCGCCGAAGCGCTTCGGCGCCTGGCATCCGGGTACCGGCAAGACAGGAGCCGATCGTCGCCAGGATCTGGTCCTTGGCCACATTCACCACCGCCGGCGGCAGATCGTCGTAATTCAGCCCCGCCGTAAAGCGGGCGTATTCCATCGTCACCGGACGGCGTGCCGGCATTTTGTTCCGATTCATTTCAGTAGCGCTCACTCACGCCTCCAGAAGCAGCAATGCCTGCATCAACATCGACAATTGCATGATGTAGCGGCGTTCATGTTTGGGGAAATTGGTGCGTCCGCCCAATACCACCGTCATCACCGACCATTTTCCAGAAAAAACCTGCCTCCAGTCGCTCGCCTCCATGGCGATAGTCGCGTAGGCGGGCTGCGCCGGGTCCGCTTCCCTGAAATGCGCCGCACTCCTGTCCAGCCGCAGGCACATCGGCTTTTCGCCGCTGCATTCGAACCGGAACTCCCGGCCTAGCGCGCCTTCCAGACGGCGGCTCATCAGTTGGTGCCCACTGCGCTCCCAGCGCTGCGCAAGCGTGCGCAGGCCGGCGCACAGGATTGATTCATCCTGCATCGTTTTCTCCGAAAGTTAGGAAATGGGAGGGATTTCCCCTCCCTGGGTGTTAGTCGAAAATTTCTTTCAACTCGCGCTGGATGGCCTTTGCGGTATCAGCGCTGCTGAGCTTCTTGGCGAGATGCATGTTCATGTGGCGCTCGACGATGCCCTTGGAGCCAACCAGGCCGCCCTTCGGGTTCTGGCCGTACCAGTCGATCCCGGAGTAATAGCCGGAATGGTTCGCCATCAGGGTGTTGACCACGTCCGGATACGCCTTGACCGAACCGACGCGGTCGAAATACATATCTATCGCAGCCTTGTCGTCGTACAGCGCCAGGCCGCCCAGCGCGGTCGATTCGAGGCCGGCCGCGTATTGTTCGGTGCTGTAGAGGAACTGGACGAATTTCTTGGCTTCGGCCTGATTCTTGGACTTCTCGAAAATCGACCATCCCTTGTTGTTCTGCATGGTCATCGCCAGCCCGATGTCGGACGGAATCAGCGCGCCGACCTGGCCAGCCTTGTCTTTGTTGGCATCGTGGAACTGGCTCAGCGCGACCGGGAGCGAGATCGCCATCGCTGGCGCGCCGGTGGCGAAGCTGCGATTGACCTCGGCATAAGCCGCGTTCAGCGAACCTGGCGGGGTATATTTGAACAGCTCGGTATAGATGTCGATCGCCTTGCGGCCGACTTCATTGTCGAACGCCGCCTTGCCGTCCTTGCTCAGCAGGTGACCGCCGTTGGAATACAGCACGACCTCAAAGTTCTGCCGGACCGACCAGTCACCCTTGCCGGCGATCGCAATCCCGTACTCGCCCTTTTCCGGCTTGTGCAGCACCTTGGCGGCGTTGATCACGTCGGTCCAGGTCTTCGGCTCCGGCAGGCCGGCCGCGGCGAAGCGGTCCTTGCGCCAGAACAGATAGAACGGCTGACGCGTGAAGGGCACACCCAGATACTTGTCCTTGTAGCGCCAGGAGGACAGGCCGTCCGGATGGAATTTTTCCTTGCCGAGCGCGTCCACCACGTCATCCATCGACACTAGCGTGCCGCCCGGCAGATCGTTCACCCAGGCGGAGAACGCGAAGAACATCCAGGTGATATCGGGCGGGTTACCTGCCGCGACCGAGGCCGGCCATTTGATGTAAGCGTCGTTCGGCGACATTTGCACGATTTCGAACGTCACGTGCGGATTGGTCTTGCGGAATTCAGTGGCGGCCTTCTCCAGCCATGTTTTGTACTGTGCCCGGGAATCGGTGAACCACAGGGTCAATTTGACAGGCTGCTGAGCCACCGCGGCAAGAGGGGCGAGCAAGGACGCCAGAAGCGTGATCATCAACACACGCTTGAAACAGCCAAACAGGTTTTTCATGCTTGTCTCCTTAGGTAGTTACCATCAAACCGTTGGTTCATCTAATGAACTCATGTATCATTGTTTAAACCAATCTTAGTCAGCTTTCGGCAGAGTTGCAAGCCATAGTTTTGCTGCGACGCAGCGCATGCGCTACCGAGAAAAGACTCTGCCGGTTTCAGGCTTTCAGCGAATCGCCCGCAAGCGCAGGCCTCGCTTGAAATACGAGTCGGCTGGAAGAGAGGGAAAGTTTCGGATGCAATGCGCAATACAATGTCTGACAGGCGCACTACGACAGATCATCCGCAACAGCAAGAACAACCATCGGAGAAAACATGATCGTTTCGAACCGCTCCCTATCGAGAGGACTCGCCATCGTCCGGGTCTTCAACGAGATTCCGTCGCCGTCCCTGACCGAGATCGCGACCCGTGTCGAACTCACCAAGGCGACCTGCCTGCGTTATCTGCGTACCTTGCAGGACGAGGGCTATGTCAGTCTGGACGAGCACTCCAAGCGCTACCAGTTGCGGCCGCTCGTGCTGGAACTTGGATATGCGGCTCTATCGAGCCTGTCGCTGCCGCTGATGGCGGAAGCGGAAATGGAAATGCTGGCCGATGAAATCGGCGGCTCGGTTCATCTGGGCCTGCTCGAAGGCGATGAAGTCGTGGTCGTCGGGCGCTCGGTCGCGTCGCGCGAGACGCGCAAGCTGATCACGATGAATATCCACGTCGGCAGCCGCCTGCCGGCGCACTGCTCCGCCATGGGGCGGATGCTGGTGGCGCACCACGCCGAGGATATCGACGCCTTCGTCGCCCGCATGCGGATTACGAAAATGACACCGAAGACCCTGATTCATCGCGGCCAGTTGGCGCACGAGATCAAGGAGTCGTTCCAGCGCGGCTGGTCGCTGGTGGAAGAGGATCTGGGCATCGGCTATTCGGCGATCGGCACCTTGATCGAAACCGGCAATCAGCCGTTTGCGCTAGCCGTATCGGTCCATACCAAGGATTACACGCGCACTAGGCTGGTGCGGGAAGTATTGCCGTTGCTGCGAGCCGCGGCAGAGCGGCTGCAGCGCGCCTTCCGACATAGCTCATCCAGTGCAGGAGCAGCGTAGCACCAACTCGATACGCTGGATGAGACACCTCGATCGAGATTGGAGCCGATCCGATCTTCTCGGATCGGCGGTGCCAAATTGCAAGCGCTGGAGCCCGACATTGAGCCTTCTGCATAGCCAGCATCTGGAGCTGGAATGCGCGGCTACACTACTTCAGGTCTAACGAGGCAGCCAACTTCTCCGTTTCCGGCGCCGGCGGGCGGCCAAGGACGAGTGAAAGCATTTCACGGCAGCGCCGGTACGCACTGAGAGCGGAGGAAGGATCGCCTTGGGCATGACCGCAACGCATGAGGCTGCGATAAAGGTTCTCCGCCAACGGTTCGGCTTCAAGCGCGCGGCTGTACAGGCGGTGCGCGGTCGGCCATTCGGCTACGCTTTCCAGCAGTTGACCGAGGCGCACGGTAGCGGCCAGGAAGCGACTGCGCCAACGCTCACGGGCCGGAAGGAGCCAGGCCTCCTCGTCGCCGTCGCATAGCGGGCCGTGATACAACCCCAGCAAATCGACCGCAAGACGCCTGACCTTGCCCGCGTCCGCATCGTGCGGCAGTTGATCGACCCGTGCGCAGAGTTCGGCCAAGGCCGAAACGTCGGTCCATACCTTGATTTCATTCAGCCTGATCTTGCCAGTGGTGACCACCACCGAGTCGTCATGGCCCAGCAGCTTGCGCAGGCGGTGTACCGTCACATTCAGGGCTGCCTTGGGATCGTCGGCGTCCGGCCAAAGTTCGGTCGCCAACGCCTGCTGCATCCTGCCGGCATCGCCTGCGACCACGAGGGCCTTGAGCAGCAACATCGGACGCTGTTGGGCTTTCCCGGCGGGCGCGAACACTTCGCCGTCCAATGAGATTTCCGTTTTCCCAAGCAGACGCACCGTGACCGGCCACGGCCAGTTCGGGGTGAAACGGTCGGGTGGCGGCAAACCCTGGCGTGCAACCACCGCGCGCACATAGTCGGCCTCGATGCCTTCACGCAGAGCATGAACGAATAACGCGCATGCCAGCTGCGGGAAGCAGGCAAAGACGATCGACAAGGGGCCCTCTCCCCGGCGCAAGTCAGCGAACAGTTCGTCCAGAATCCCGTCCGCACCTGCCGAGTCGCCGTTCTCCAGTGCCGTGTACGCCTGCACAAAACGACGGATATTGACAGCGTAGGCCTTGTCCATGCCGTGGGTATTTTCGGCCGCCTTATCGCTCCAGCGCAGCGCTGCCGCAAAGTCCCCGGCCTGCAGGCAGCAGCATGCCAGTCCGCCATGGATCTGGGCTCGGATCCGCGGCCCGACTGCGGCTTCCTCGCTCAGCTGCCTGGCTTCCTCCGCAGTTCGCAGGGCCGCCTGCATATCTCCCTGCTGAGCCAGATAGCTGGTTTCCAGCATTCTGAGATACACCAGATCGTGCGTGCGAGCTGGCGCCACGGTTTGTCGCATTTCATCCAGAAGACTGGCCGCGGATGCAAGGTCACGCACGGCGAGGTACTCGACCACGATCCGCGCATTGAAATGACATTGCAAATGGGACAGGCCGAAATCGGTGGCCAGGCGTTTGCCGTGCAAGATCATGTCTCGCGCCGCCCGATAGTCGCCCTCGAGCTGGTACTGGAAAGACGCCGGGCGGCACCACCATATTCGATAAAACGGTCCGATCGACGGCTCGTCGGCCAGATGCCTGAGCAAGACGAATAACCGCCGGGACGCATCGATATCCATCGAGCTGAAATAATCCAGCAGGAAGGTTCCCGCAATCAGTTGCTCGGCGGGGTCGTCGACCCGGCCAACTGCCTGGAACGCACGTTGGGCGCTTTGCGGCAGTGCGGGCGAACCAGGGTCGACCAGGTATAGCGCCAGCGTAAGGCGCGAATGAACTTTCAGATCGGTTACGGCATCAAGCGTGTCCAGGTCCAGCCCGGCGAGCCCCCTCTGCAATTCGCCGATCCACTGGGGGAGCGCGTGGAAGTCAGCCCATTCGTAAAGAAAGCTGTCGATGACGGCGGCGATGGTCAGCAGCCGGGCGGGAACGTCGGCGGCCTTCCTGAAAACCTGCTCGGCCCTGATCAATGCTTGCCGGGCCGACACCGGATCGACCTGGTTCAAGGATGATCCAAGCCAGTACGACAGCCACGGCTCTGCCTCCATGGACGCCAGCGGCAGCCAACCGGCCCACTCGCGCCAGGACTGGCCGCGCCCGGTGGCGATCATCCCGCGCGCATGGCGAAGCAACAGGCCGGTCAGCCGCGAATAGGCCCCGGCATCATGGTAGAGGCGCGCCGCGTCGGCAACGCGGCCATGCGCATCCAGGACTTCCGCTGCGCGTTCCAGCAAGGGGAGACGCTCCGCCGGGGCGAGCCGCTGGCCGGCTTCGTGTCGCAGGAACTCGCGGAACAGTGCATGAAAGTGGTAAGTGTAGGGAGCCGGACCGCGCCGGTCCACGAACAGATTGTCGCGGAACAGCCTGCCGAGCAAGGGTTCCGCCTGCGGGTCCCCGGTCAATCGCTGCGCCTCGGCAGCGGTCATACCTGGCAAGGTGGACAACCGCAGCAACAGGTGCTGCGATGCGGGCGGCATGTGGTCCAGGATTTCGCCGGCGAAATAACGGAAGATCGTGTCGCGCCCATCCAGTACTGGAAGGGAGGCATCACTGACCGTATCTCTGCCGATCCTGGCCGACGCGATGTGCTCGCGCAGCATGACCGCACCGGCCGCCCAACCATCAATACGATCCAGCCAGACCTGGGCATCAGGTCCGGCGCTGTCGTCGATTCGCGCTAAGGCCCGCGCTTCAGCGTGATCCAGGCGCAGTTGGCTCCAGTCGAGGATTTCGATCCGGCCATTCAATTCCAGCCGCGCCAGCCGCGCCGGCGGCGCATCCCGGCTCAGGGCAAATATCGTGACGCCCGCCGGTACCTCGTCAAACGCAATTTCCATCAACTGCCCGCAGCCGCCCCAGTCGAACTCCTGGAGATTGTCGAATACCAGCACGGCGCCCTGTGGAAGACGGGCGTAGTACTCGCGGAAGAACATTCGGGCAAAGCGCGGCACATCGGTGGACAGTTCCGGCGCCAGCCATGGTAATGGCTTGCCACGAGTGCGCGCCGTCTCCGCCAGAAAGAAAAAAAAAGGACGCCGGATCGGCGTCACCTTCATCGACCTGGAACCAGATCGAACGCGCCTTGACATGGACGAGGTAACTGGCAACCACGGTCGTCTTGCCGGCGCCGGGCGGCGAAGCGATCCAGATGATCGAATGCTGGCTGCGCAACTCTTCGAACTGCGCAAACAACCGCGGGCGCGGCAGCGCATCGAACAGGCGAGGAGGCGCCAGCTTGGCGTATTTCACGGGCAAAGCGGTCTTGCGCATGAGAGATCCGACTTCAATTCCGGGACGACTGCGAGGGCCAGCCAGAGGGCATTCTCAAATTCGGACTCCATGCCGGGCCCGGGTGTCCCGGCTTCGCGCCTCTGAAATACAAAAATATCCAGCGAAATCGGGCGATTGATTATATCCGTAAGCGATCTGTAATCCGCATTCGACTACAGTCGCGCCGCAACCTGGCCGGGCGACGATGGAATCGCGCAATCCGATTCCTGGATGCCGGCTCCTCCGTATTCCGCGGACCGGGCACTTACCACTGCCGCATGAAACCTCGAACCACTTTTTATATGGAATCCAAGGAGCAATCGATGAAAATACCTTTCATTTTTTCCGTACCGATGGCCGTCGCCATGGCTGCGGCCGGCTGTTCGTCCGCCCCGACTGATACCCCTTCGGCACAAGCGGTCATGCAGCCCACGCAAGGCCAAAGCGCTCGTGGCGTCGTCACCTTCACCCAAAAACGCGAGGACGTTCTGGTCGTCGCTTCATTCAGCGGCCTGACTCCAGGCGGCCACGGCTTCCATATCCACGAAAAAGGCGATTGCAGCGCACCCGATGCGACCAGCGCCGGCGGGCATTTCAACCCCGCCGCCAAGAAGCACGGTCATCCTCACCACGGCGAACATCACAGCGGCGACCTGCCGATGCTGCAAGCCGATGCCAGCGGCAACGCCAGCCTGACGGTAACCCTATCCGGCATCAGCCTGCGTCCTGACAGCAGTACCAACATCGTCGGTCGCGGCCTGATCGTCCATGCCGCACCGGACGACTACCAGACCCAGCCGACCGGCAACGCTGGTGCGCGCGTCGCTTGCGGCATCATCACGGTCCGCTGAACACCGCAATCCCACCGGAGAGAAAGCCAATGTTCGCGACCGACCGAGTGAAGGGTCTCCTGCTGCAGCCACGAAGCGAGTGGCGGGCGATTGAAAGCCACCAGATCACCATCGTGGATCTGTACCGGAAATACGCCGTGCCGCTGGCCGCCGTCGGTCCGATTGCATCGTTCGTCGGTTTCTCGGTGGTCGGCGTCAGCATGCCAGTGATGGGACAGTACCGTACGCCGATCGGAACCGGGCTGATGTCGGCGCTGATCGCTTTCCTGATGTCGCTGGGCGGTGTCTTCGTCATCGCGCTGATCATCAATGCCCTGGCACCCGCATTCAGCGGTCGCAAGAATGCAATGCAGGCGCTCAAGCTGGCCGTCTATGCCTCGACCCCGGCATGGCTGGGAGGTATTTTCCAACTCCTGCCGGCGGCGGCGGCATTGACGATCTTTGCCGGCCTGTACGCGCTCTACCTGCTGTATCTCGGCCTGCCGGTACTGATGAAGACGCCACCGGAAAAAGCGCTTGGTTACACAGCGGTGATCACGGTTTGCACGATCCTCTTGTATGCCGCAATCGGCGCTGTATCTGCCAGTGTCGGGGCAATGACAACCTCATCTGGCATCGTTACCCCTGCTCTGACGGCAGCAGGTGCGGCCACAGCACCCGGTCAACCCGATGCCGCGGTGGAAGCAGCGGCAAGGAGGATGGAACAGGCACAGCGATCCGGCGACATCGCCGCCCAAGTCGCGGCCAGCAGCGAGATGATGAACGCGCTGATCGGCGGCACGCAGTTCGACCCGGTCGATCACGCGCAACTCAAGGCCATGATCCCGGAAACGCTGAACGGCTTCACACGCATCCGGATAGAAAGCGGCACGGATACGACCGAAGGCTCCAAGGTTGCTCGTGCCGGAGCCGCTTTCGGCGATGAAGGCCGATATCGGCAAATCACTCTGAGCATTACCGACACGGCCGGCAGCCGCGGCCTGGCGATGCTCGCCGCCTGGGCAGCGATGGAACAGGAAAGCGAGACCGGAACCGGCTACGAAAAAATCGTCAAGGTCGGCGATCGGGTCGTGCACGAGGAATACGACAGGGACGCCCGGCAGGGGAGTTACCGAATCCTGATCGCCAGACGCTTCGTCGTCGAAGCGCGCGGCTACGGTATCGAAATGGATGCACTCCGACAGGCCGTCGCGCGTACCGGCCCGGACAGACTCGAAGCGCTGAAGCATCACGGCGCAACGCACTAGCCGCTTGCTCACTTTTCCCCGGCCACGCGGCACCTGGCAGCGCTCCATCCGGGAATGCCGGGTCATCGCCGGAAGCGGAGAACGCCATAAAAACCCGCTCCACGTGGGCGTCCCGTACACGACCGGCATAGGACATCAAGAATTCTATGAGGGCGGACGGCCGCTGCCGGCCGGGGTATATGCTGCTCCGGTCGGTAGTCGCAAAATAACGGCCAGCCGTTTGCGCTGGCCGTGTCGCTACTTGCCGCGGGTCAGCCCGGTATCGGGCGGATACGTGAAACAGTGTCCATGCTACTCGCATCGAACGGTTGTATCGACCCTTGCGTCATCAATCTTCCACCGTTGGGGCGGCATTGCGCCGCCCCGGCATCAGGCAATCCAGCTTGTGGCGCCAGATCGCCCATACGTTTCGTCAGAACTTGTGGCGCAACCCGACGTTGAAGGTCGACGCGCTGCCGCCGGCAACGGCGCTGACAATCTTGGCATTCGCGTCGTTGTTGATCTTGGCGTACGAGGTGTACAGATTGGTGCGCTTGGACAGGTTGTAGGTATAGCCGAGCGCCCACTGCTTGGCATCGGCATCGTCGGTCAGCTTGTCCTTGTGCTGGATATACGAAGCCAGCACCGTACCGCTGCCGAGCGGGGCACTGACGCCCAGCATCCAGTCGCGGCTGTCGACATTGTCGGTAACGCCGGTATCACCCTTGTTCCAGGCGAAGCCGCCATGCAGCTTGGCGACACCGAAGTTGTAGGTGGTGCCCAGCAGCGTCGACTTGGCGCTGCCCTTGTCGACCAGCGCATCGGTCGAGTTGTCGCGATAGTGGTAAGCCAGGGTCGCGTACAGCGGACCGTTGGCATAGCTGCCGGACAGGCCGAGCTGGCGGCCTGCCGAGGTGCTGCCGGCGACTTCGCCGAAGCTGTAGGCGAACTGGCCCGAAAAACCGGACACCTTTGGCGTCGTGTAGTTGATCGTGTTATCGGCGCGCTCGCCGTATACGTTGAAGACGCGCTTCAGATCGCCGGCCAGGCCGAGGCCGAACGGGTCGATCGATTCAGCCGCGCCCCGGATCGGGTTGTACTGGCGGCCCAGCTTGACTGTGCCGAAACCGCCGCTCAAGCCAACGAACGCCTGGCGCCCGAACAGGCGGCCCTGGCCCTGCGTGCCCTCGTCGATGTTGAAGCCGTTCTCCAGCGTGAAGATCGCGGACAGGCCGCCGCCCAGGTCCTCGCTGCCCTTGAAGCCCAAGCGGCTGCCGGATTGCTGGCCACTGCCCAGGCCCAGGGTTTTCGAATTGGCGGCAGCGCCGTTGTCGGTATAGCTGAGGCCGGCGTCGACCACGCCATAGATGCTGACGTTGGTCTGGGCGAACGACGTGCCGGCAAAGGCGGCGAAAACTGTAACTGCGATAAGCGATTTTTTCATGACCGAATTTCCCTGAAATATTGGGCCGGCATGCCGCCCTGAGTCGCGGCGAAAGCGACGCAGCCGCTTTCGCCGGCGGCAGCGCGCGCCGGCCGGTTGCGTTTACTTTCCGGAAGCGAAGTAAATCGACTGCGAGTTTATGAAGACTATGTGACGCCTTGATGAAACGCCCGCATGCCAAGCCGGCACCTGCGACTCGCGGCGAAACCAGACGCGGCGACATTACGGGTGGCACATGGCTTTCATATGCAGTATCATTCGTTCCCTTCAGGCATCGTTCCATTTTCTGCTTCGACGAAACGCCATCGGCGAAGCAAAGATCGACGTCAATAAGCGGTTAGCGATAACCGGTCAATCGCGGCAACGCCGCAGAACAGTTGTTTCCGTCGTCATCCACCATCCGGATGCAGGCGCGGCCGATGGCCGCACACGGGGAAGCCGCAGTGCTTCCGTTACCGACCCAACGGGTCACCACAATTTGATTTGCCCGGCATGGATTCGGCGTCTCCGGCGCCTGCGAATGCGTGCGAACGCACGGACATCCTCGTCCTTGCGCCCGGCCGGGCGTTGGCTGCAGCGGCCATTGCTATCCGCCATCGCGGCCGGGCAGCGCTGGTCGCTTCCCGCTGAATGGCGCAGCGCGCCGGCTTCGACGCCACCGCCATTCATCCATCCCAAGAATGGGACCGCTCCACGGTCCTTTCGCTGACAAGGAGGATTTCCATTGAATCTCTTGACCAAACTGGCCGCCGGCTGCCTGCTGATATCCGCCGCCATCGCTCCGCTGGCACAGGCGGCGACGCCGGAATCGACCGACCCGATCAAGATCGTCGACAACAACTGGTCCAGCCAGAAGGTGTTGACTCGCATCGCCCAGCAATTACTGGAAAAGATCGGCTACAAGACCAAGGTGGTGTCCGCCGACAGCCAGGGCCAGTTTCCGGCGATGGGGCTGGGCGATCTGCATCTGCAGATGGAAGTCTGGGAAGGCACGATGCAGCAGAGCTTCATGAAGGAAGTGAAGGCCGGCCGCATGGTCGACCTCGGCAGCTATACCGCCACCACCCGCGAGGACTGGTGGTATCCCGACTACATGGAGGAAATCTGCCCCGGCCTGCCCGACTGGAAGGCACTGAACGCCTGCGCCGAAAAGCTGGCGGTGCCGGAAACTGCGCCCAACGGCCGCTACCTGGCCGGCCCGGTTGACTGGATCAAGCATGACAAGGAGCGCATCGAGGCGCTGGACCTGAAGTTCACCGTCGTCAATGCCGGTTCGGCCGCCGCTCTGTTCGGCGAACTGAAATCGGCGGCGATGCGGAAGGAACCGATCGTGCTGTTCAACTGGGCGCCGAACTGGGTTGGCGCCGCCTTCCCCGGCAAGTTCGTCGAATTCCCGAAACACGAGGAAAGCTGCGTGACCGATCCGGCATGGGGCAGCAATCCGGACCTGCCGTACGACTGCGGCGCCCCGGTCGGCGGCTACCTGAAAAAGGCCGCTTGGTCCGGCTTCGAAAAGAAATGGCCGTGCGCCTTCCAGCTGATCAGGAACATCGACTTCACCGGTCCGATGATCGACGAGGCGGCGGCGCTGGCGGACGTCGAAAACCTGAAGCACGACGAAGCCGCCGCTGCCTGGATCGGCAAGCACAAGGACGAAGTGCAGCAATGGATGCCGGCCTGCGCCGGCTGATCCGCTAGCGGCACACCGCCGGTGCACCCAGCCGGCGTGCCACCGTTCCTCTTTCTTTGCGCGCCGATCCGGGAAAGCGCTCACTGCATTTTCCGGTCGGCCGGTCGCCGCGGCCCTCGCGCCGGGCGATCCCTCGATGGATCCAGTGATGAGCAATCCAGTCAAAATCTCTTGCAAGAATCTATGGCAGCTATTCGGGAAGGACGCCCGCCGCTTCCTCGAAAAGCACAATTACGCACCGAGCAATGAAGCGCTGCAGGCAGCCGGCCTGATCGCCGCCGTGCGCGACGTCAGCTTCGACGTCCACGAAGGTGAAATCCTGATCGTGATGGGCTTGAGCGGCTCCGGCAAATCGACGCTGATCCGCTGCCTGACGCGGCTGATCGAACCGAGCGCCGGCCAGGTGATCTTCGACGGCCGCGACCTGCTGGGCGCATCGGCGCGCGAGCTAACGGAAATCCGGCGCCGCAAGATGGGCATGGTATTCCAGCACTTCGGCCTGCTGCCGCACCGCACCGTGCTGGAAAACGTCGCCTTTCCGCTCGAACTGCAGAACGTGCCGCGCGAAGAGCGCCTGCAGCGCGCGCGCGACCTGGTGCAAACGGTCGGCCTGGCCGGCCGCGAGCACAATTTTCCGCACCAGCTGTCGGGCGGCCAGCAGCAGCGCGTCGGTATCGCCCGCAGTCTGATGGGCGAGACCGAAGTCTGGTTCCTGGACGAACCCTTTTCCGCGCTCGACCCGCTGATCCGGCGCGAAATGCAGGATGAATTCCTCGGCCTGCAATCGCGGCTGAACAAGTCGATCGTCTTCGTCACCCACGACTTCGACGAAGCGGTGCGGCTCGGTACGCGCATCGCGATCATGAAGGATGGCCGGCTGGCGCAGATCGGCACCGCCGAAGAACTGCTGCTGGAACCGGCCGACGACTATGTGAAGAAATTCGTCATGCATGCGCCGCGTGCCAAGCTGATTACCGCGCGCAAGATCATGGTGCCGGCCACCGGCGACGAACGCGCGCCAGGCGCGATCCGGCAGACAGACGTGTTGCAGGACATCGCCGCCCGCGTGCTGCAGTCCGATAGCGCACTGCCAGTGGTCGATGTCGAAGCACGGGTGGTCGGCCATATCGGCCGCGAGCATCTTTCGCAGGCGTTGTTCTCATGAACGGCGGCTCCCTGACCCTCCGTCCGGCGGCACGGCGGCGCTTCTCCAGTCTACGCCTGGCGCCGACCCTGTTGACCGCCGCTGCGATCCTGGTGCTGGCGTGGATCACCGCCACCCGGCCGGACTGGGCGCTGCGCTACCCGGCCGGCTGGAGGCTGCCTGCCAAGGACTGGATCGACGCCTTTTTCGAATGGCTAGTGTATGGCGTCAAATTCTTCGAAGGCAGCGCCTTCGAAACCTCGCCCCGACAGCTGGCGCGCGGCTTCGTCGCGCTGATGGCGCAGCCGCTGGGGGTGGCGCAATCGCTGCTGTTCGAAGGCTTCGGCGAGCGCATCCCGGCCTTGCCGTGGCTGACGCTGACCGGGCTGGCGGCGATCCTCGGCCACTGGCTGGGCGGCTGGCGCAGCACGCTGCTGGCCGGCCTGTCGTTCCTGTACCTGTCGCTGTTCGGAGTCTGGGAAACGTCGATGCAAACCTTGGCCCTGGTGCTGGTCACGGTGCCGCTGGTGTTCGTGCTCGGGCTCGTGCTCGGCATTCCGATGGCCAAAAGCCGGCATGTCGAAGCCGTACTGACGCCGCTGTTCGACATCCTGCAGAGCATGCCGCCGTTCGCCTACCTGGTGCCGATCGCGGTGCTGTACGGCGTCGGCGACGTGCCGGCGATGGTGGCCACCGCCGTGTTCGCGGTACCGCCGGTGGCACGCTGCGTTGCGCTCGGCCTGAAGGCGGTCAGCCCGGAACTGATCGAGGCTGGCCTGATGATGGGCTGCACGCGCTGGCAGATGCTATGCAAGGTGCGGATGCCGGCGGCGCGCAACGTGCTGCTGGTCGGCCTGAACCAGGGCATCATGCAGACGCTGGCAATGATCGTGCTGGCGTCGCTGATCGGCGCCGCCGGCCTCGGCAGCGAACTGCTGACCTCGTTGCAGTCGCTGCAGCTGGGCGAGGCGCTGGAGCAGGGAGTGGCGATCGTCGTCATTGCAGTGGTGCTGGACCGCCTCAGCCGCGCCTATGCGATGAAGCCGCCGGCCCACGTCGACGCTGCGCTGTCGTGGCGGCGGCGCCACCCACACCTGGTGCTGGCGCTGCTGTTCGGCGCCACCAGCCTGGTGCTGGCACGGCTGTTTCCGGAACTCGCGGTACTCGGCTCCGGCCATGCAGTCACCACCGCGCCGCTGTGGAACACCGGCATCGATTGGATCACTCTGCATTTCTACGATTCGGTGCAGGCGTTTCGAAATTTCGCGCTGACCGGCGTGCTGATCCCGATCCGCGCCTTTTTCCAGGGTATCCCGTGGCCGCTGTTCGCCGGCGTCGCCGTGCTGCTCGGCTTTCGGCTGGGAGGTTGGCGGCTGGCGCTGGCGGCCGGCCTGCTGTTGCTGTTTCCGGCGGCGACCGGGTTGTGGAAGCAAACGATGACGACCGTCTACATGATCGGTACCGCGGCCGTGGTCTGCATGATCGTCGGCTTTGCCATCGGCCTGCTCGCCTCCCGCAGCGCGCGCCTGTCGGCGCTCGCAGCCGGCGTCTGCGACTTCCTGCAAACCTTCCCTTCCTTCATCTACCTGATACCGGTGGTGATGCTGTTCAAGGTCAGCGACTTGTCGGCGATCATTGCCGTGCTGCTGTTCGCGGTGGTACCGATGATCCGCTACACGATGCTTGGCCTGCGCAGTGTGCCGCCGACCCTGCTCGAAGCGGTCACCCAGCAGGGCGCGACCCGCAGCCAGCGCCTGCTCAAGGTCGAGCTGCCGATCGCGCTGCCGGAGATCATGCTCGGCGTCAACCAGGTCATCTTCATGGCGCTGTTCATGGTCGCCATCACGTCGCTGATCGGCACGCAGGATCTCGGCGCTGAAATCAATGCCGCGCGTTCCGGCAACGAGATCGGCAAGGCGCTGGTAGCCGGCCTGTGCATTGCCTTCCTGGGGATTGCCGCCGACCGCCTGATCGGCGCCTGGGTAAGGAAGCGGAAGGCCCGGCTGGGGGGCGCATGACGGCTCTTGGCCGATGGCAATCGACAGCGGAACTGCGTAAAATGCGCGGCATGCGGGTGTAGCTCAATGGTAGAGCAGAAGCTTCCCAAGCTTACGACGAGGGTTCGATTCCCTTCACCCGCTCCAGCTTGAATTGCTTGCAAGGCACCCGATCCGGTGCCTTTTTTCATCTCTCTGCGCCTACCGTCGCCCGCCATGCCTGACAACAAATCCGGGAAGCCGCTGTTCTACGATCCGACCGAGCGCCGCATCCGCAGCTTCGTCACCCGCGCCGGGCGGCTGTCGACGGCGCAGGCGCGCGCGCTGGCAGACCTGGGCCCGCGCTTCTGCATCCCGTATGCCAAGGCAGTGCTCGACCTGGAACAGGCGTTCGGACGGCAGGCGCCGACGATCTTCGAAATCGGCTTCGGCATGGGCGAAACCAGCGCGCAAATCGCCGCCGGCATGCCGGACAGGAACTTCCTTGGTGTCGAGGTGCATACGCCGGGGGTCGGCAGCCTGCTGAAGCTGATCGGCGAACAGGGCCTGACCAACTTGCGGCTGATCCAGCACGACGCGGTCGAGGTGTTGACGCACATGATCGCGCCGCAATCACTGGCCGGCGTGCACGTGTTCTTCCCCGACCCATGGCACAAGGCGCGCCACAACAAGCGGCGCCTGATCCAGCCGCCGCTGGTGCAGCTGCTGGCGTCGCGCCTGGCGCCCGGCGGCTATCTGCATTGCGCCACCGACTGGGAAGACTATGCACGGCAGATGCTGGAAGTGCTCGGCGCCGAACCGGCGCTGCAAAACAGTGCCGACGGTTTCGCCGAACGCCCGGACTACCGGCCGGTGACCAAGTTCGAAAGCCGCGGCCTGCGGCTCGGGCACGGGGTGTGGGACCTGGTGTTTCTCAAGCGTTGAAAGGCATCGCCGCTGCTGCATTCGACGCATCGCAAGGGTATGATGCGTCCATGAAAAAAAAATGGAATCCGGGCGTTTTCGACGGTGGCGGTCCCAAGTACCTGGCGCTGGTCGAAGCCCTGGAAGCAAGAATCGCCAGCGGCGAACTGAACCCCGGAGACCGCCTGCCGTCGCATCGCGAACTCGGCAACCTGTTTGGCGTCACGATCGCCACCGTGACCAAGGCGATGGCCGAAGCGACCCGGCGCGGCATCATCGAGGCACGCGTCGGCAGCGGCACCTTCATCCGCGAGCGCGAGGCCGCGCCGCGCGAAGCCAAGCCGATCGACCTGTGCATCAACACGCTGCCCACCACGGTGGTGGCCGATCTGCTGGAAACGGCGGCGGCCCGTGTTTCTTCCGCCCGCCTGTGCCGTGACCTGTTCGATTATTCGCCCTACGCCGGCTCGGCCCAGCAGCGCAAGCTCGGCGCCGCCTGGATCGCCGAGTTCGGCACCACTGTGCAGCCGGACCGCCTGCTGCTGACGAATGGCGTGCACCAGGGCCTGCTGGCGGCCTTCGGCGCGCTGCTGGCTCCGGGCAGGACCGCGGTCTGCGAGCCGCTGACATATACCGGTATCAAGCGCATCGCGGAATTCCGCGGCGTGCAACTGGCCGGTGCCGAATGCGACGGCGAAGGGCTGCTGCCGGACAGCGTCGAGCGCGAGCTGCGCCGCACCGGCGCCAGGGTGGTGGTCGCGACCACCGTGATGCAGAACCCGACCACCGCCACCATGAGCGCCGAGCGGCGCCTGGCGCTGGCCGAAGTCTGCCGCCGCAACGACGCCTGGATCATCGAGGATGGCGTCAACATTCCGCTTGCCAACGACGGCATCCCGTCGCTGGCAGCCGCCGCGCCGGAGCGCACCATCCACCTGACCGGTTTTTCCAAGTGCATCGCCTCCGGCTTTCGGCTCGGCTATGCCGCCGTGCCGGAGACGATGCTGGGCGCCTTCCATGAAGCGCTGGTCGGCACCCAATGGATCGGCCCCGGATTCTATGCGGAACTGGCCACCGGCATGTTCGCCGACGGCCTGATCGGACAATGCATCGCCCGCCACCGCGACGAAGCGCATGCGCGCGCCGCGATGGTCAGCGCGATGCTGGCACAGGTACGGCCGACCGCGCTGCCGAGCTACCACGCCTGGGTCGAAACGCCAGCCGGCTGGTCGGCGGAAGACTTCGCCGCGCATGCGCTGCAGCTGGGTGTACGCATCTCGCCGGCGTCGCATTTCGCGATCGCGCCGTCCGGATTGCCGTCCGCGTACCGGATCAGCCTCGGCACCTGCGCCACGCGTGCCGAGCTGGAGCAGGCGCTGACCCGGCTGGCCGGCATCGGCAACGGCCGCGCGCTTTCCTACGACACTGTCATCTGAGCAAAAAAAAACGGCGGGGACAAACCCCGCCGTTCTACACTCTGCGCCGATTCGTCAATCCTTCAACGGGCAGGTATTTTCGCTGGCCGGCTGGTAGGCCTGTTCACCAGGGATCACGCGCAGAATCTTGATGATGTCCCAGTCTTCCTTCGACTCCGACGGCTTCTTCGCCTCGGCCAGGTACATGTCGTGCACCATGCGGCCATTGGCGCGGATCTTGCCGCCCTTGGCGAAGAAGTCGTTGATCTCGGTCGTCTTCATCTTCTTGATCACCGTGTCGGCATTGTCGGTGCCGGTGTCCTGGATCGACTTCAGGTAGTGCATCGTCGCCGAGTACATGCCGGCCTGGATCATGGTCGGCATCTTGTTGGTGATCTCATAGAAGCGGCGCGACCATTTGCGGCTCTCGTCGTTGTAGTCCCAGTAGAAGCCGGTGGTGAAGATCAGCCCCTGCGCGGTTTGCAGGCCAAGCCCCTTGACGTCGGTGTCGAACACCAAGAGCGTCGCCAGCTTCTGGTTCTTGGTCAGGCCGAATTCGGATGCTGCGCGCACCGAGTTCTGGGTGTCGGTGCCGGAATTGGCCAGTCCCACCACCTTGGCCTTCGATGCCTGCGCCTGCAGCAGGAAGGACGAGAAGTCGGATGCCGACAGCGGATGCTTGGCGGTGCCCAGCACCTTGCCGCCCATTTCCTTGATGACGGCGGTCGCGTCCTTCTCCAGCGAATTGCCGAACGCGTAGTCGGCGGTGATGAAGTACCAGCTGTCGCCGCCCTGCTGCATCACCGCGCGGGCGGTGCCGTTGGCCAGCGCATAGGTGTCGTACACGTAGTGGATGCCGTACGGCGAGCATTCCTTGTTGGTCAGCG